>CAZXVA010000071.1:0-7485 GCA_964644305.1 uncultured Oscillospiraceae bacterium | reverse complement strand
AGTGCATCCGCACCGGCGATATCGAGAACATCGGCAAAACCGCCCGCCACGGCACGTATTTTGAAATGCTCGGCAACTTCTCCTTCGGCGATTATTTCAAGCACGAGGCCATTGCGTGGAGCTGGGAATTCCTCACCTCGCCCGACTGGGTCGGCATTGACCCGGACAGGCTTTATCCCTCCATTTACGTTGACGATGACGAGGCCTTTGAAATTTGGAACAAAGAAATCGGCATCCCCGCCGAGCGCATTTTCCGCTTCGGCAAAGAGGACAACTTCTGGGAGCACGGCGCAGGCCCGTGCGGCCCGTGCTCGGAGATTTACTTTGACCGCGGCGAAAAGTACGGCTGCGGCAAGCCCGACTGCACCGTCGGCTGTGACTGCGACCGCTACATGGAAGTCTGGAACAACGTCTTCTCCCAGTTCGATAACGACGGCAACAACAATTACACCGAGCTCAAGCAGAAGAACATCGACACCGGCATGGGCTTGGAGCGCCTTGCGGTCGTCTGCCAGGGCGTCGACTCTCTCTTTGATGTCGACACCGTCATGAACATCACCCATAAGGTCAGCGAGCTGACCGGCGCGTACTACGGCAAGAGCGACAAAATGGACGTCTCCCTGCGCGTCATCACCGACCATATCCGCTCCGCTACCTTCATGATTTGCGACGGTGTCCTGCCCTCCAACGAGGGGCGCGGCTATGTTCTCCGCCGTCTGCTCCGCCGCGCCGCGCGCCACGGCAAGCTCCTCGGCGTCAATGAGCCGTTCCTTTACAAGGTCATCGACACCGTCGTGCACGAAAACGAGTGCCAGTACCCGGAGCTTCGTGAAAAGCAGAGCTATATCACCAAGGTTGTCAAAACCGAGGAAGAGAATTTCGCCAAGACCATAGACGCCGGCATGAAGATTTTTGCCGACCTCCTTGCCGAACATAAGGCCAAGGGCGAAACCGTCTTCTCCGGTGCGGACGCTTTCAAGCTTTATGATACCTACGGTTTCCCCATTGACCTCACGATTGAAATGTGCGAGGACGACGGCATGACCGTCGACGAGGCCGAGTTCAAGACTCTCATGGAAGAGCAGCGTGTCCGCGCGCGCAAGGCGCGCGAGGCACTTGGTGACCTCGGCTGGGCGGGTCAGGAATTCGGCAAGGAAGTGCCCGAAACCGAGTTCGTCGGCTATAATAACGCCGAGTGCACCGCCAAGGTCGTCGCCATTGTCGCCGACGGAGAGCAGCGCGACGCCATCACCTCCGGCGCGGAGGCGATAATCGTGCTTGACCGCACGGTGATGTATGCCGAGATGGGCGGCCAGGTGGCCGACCACGGCGTCATGACCGCCGACGGCGTCAGCTTTGACGTCACCAATGTCCTCAAGAATAAGGGCGGCAAGTATATGCACTACGGCAAGCTCACCGCAGGCGAGATTAAGCTCGGCGACGAGCTGACCGTCAGCTTTGACGCTGAGCGCCGCAAGGCCATCTCCCGCGCCCATACCGCCACCCACCTTTTGCAAAGTGCCCTGCGCACCGTGCTCGGTGACCATGTCCATCAGGCCGGCTCGCTTGTTGAGCCCGACCGCCTGCGCTTTGACTTCACTCACTTCTCCGCTCTCACAGCCGATGAACTCAACCGCGTCAACGCCCTCATGGCCGACATGGTGCTCGCCGGCGCCGATGTCAGCACCAAGGAAATGGCCTTTGACGAGGCCAAGGAGCTCGGCGCAACCGCCCTCTTCGGCGAAAAGTACGGCGACAGCGTTCGCGTCGTCACCATGGGCGATTACTCCATGGAGCTTTGCGGCGGCACTCACCTTGACAACACCGCCAAGGTCGGTATGTTCGTTGTCACCTCCGAGGGCTCTGTTGCCTCCGGCGTGCGCCGCATCGAGGCGCTGACCGGCCGCGAGGTCATCGCGCGCTATTCCGCCATGTCCGCCACCATGACCAAGGTTGCCGACAAGCTCAAAGCCCGCCCTGTTGACATTATCGCAAGGGTCGAAAGCAACCTCGCCGAGATTCACGACCTCAAGCAGAATATCGACAAGCTCAAAGACCAGCTCATGAGCGGTCAGGCCGAGCGCCTTCTGTACGGCGCGAAGGACATCAAGGGTCTCAAGGTTGTCACCATCACCAACGGCCCGGTCAACGCCGCCGACATCCGCAAGATGGGTGACCAGCTCAAGGACAGATATCCCAACATCGTCGCCGTCCTCGCCGCCACTGCCGACGACAAGGCCACCCTCCTCGCCATCTGCGGCAAAAACGCCGTTGCGCGCGGTGTCCGCGCCGGTGACCTCATCAAGACCATCACCAAGCTCTGCGAAGGCTCCGGCGGCGGCAAGCCCGATTCCGCCATGGGCGGCTGCAAAAACCTCTTGAAGCTTGACGACGCCATGGCCGCCGTTGACGATTTCGTCGACGCCAACGCCAAGGACTGAGCTATACTAAAACAATAAAGGAGACGCCACAATGAACGATTGCCTTTTCTGCAAGATAATCGCGGGGGATATCCCCTCCGCCAAGGTCTATGAGGACGAGCATGTTTACGCTTTCCGCGACATCAACCCCCAAGCCCCCGTGCATGTTCTCATTGTCCCGAAAGAGCACGTCTGCTGCGCCGACGCTATCACGGCGGAAAACTCCGCCCTCGTTGCGCACGTGTTCGAGGCCGTGCCCAAAATCGCCAAGGCCGAGGGTCTGACCGGCGGCTACCGCGTGATAAATAACTGCGGCGAAGACGGCGGCCAAACCGTCATGCACCTCCACTTCCACCTCATCGGCGGCGAAAAGCTCAGCGAAAAAATAGTGTAATTTCAAAAAACCGGGTGACGCACCGCGCCACCCGGTTTTCAGTTTGCCCCGCCCGCGCCACCCGGCGCGGCAATCCCCACAGTCAGCCTGCGGCTGACAGCTCCCATTGGCACTCAAGGGGAAACGATATGAGAACCCGAAACCGAACTTGTATTTAATAAACACGAGCATTTTTTCCGTAACAGCGGTAAAAATAGAACTTATAACCAAAACGTGGCCGTAGGGGCGGCAAAGTGCCGCCCGCCTCTGTGCACCAAACTTAACACCCAATTGTAATTAGAACACCAAGCAAAAACCCACGAAACGGCTTCCCTTGGGCATCAAGGGAAGCTGTCGCCGCTCTGCGGCGACTGAAGGGATCGCCCGCGCCGCAAGGCGCGGTCTGTATTTACCACCGCACCTGCTATATATATACAAACCAAGCCACCCGACGCACAATCGGACGGCTTGGTCTTTATGTATTTGCAATATCTGCCGAGACGGAGTTTTCGTACAGATACGCCGCGGAAATGTCAATTTCGCCGGCGTTGAATCTCATGCCCGTTAAGCCCCGGCATTACCTTCAGCGCTTCGTTTATGCCGACCTCGTCGTCGGCGATCAAAATGCGCAGCCCTTTCACCTCGGTGTTTTTTCATTTCATCATATCCCATTCGGCTGAATTAAGCCTTTAATTCTCACCGCAATCAGTATATAGCGCGATTTGCGCCCTGCCAAAGCTTTTCTCTTATTGACTTCCCGCGCCGCAAACGTTAAAATATAGCCATTATTATTGGGAGAATTGCCATGACTATATCCGACACCGAACTTCACACCCACACCCACGCCGACGGCACAGTGCACACCCATTCCCACGCCGACGGCCACTCGCATGACCACGCCCACGCGCATGAGCACACGCAGACCAAGTCGGTCGTCAACCGCCTCGCCCGCGCCATCGGGCATCTCGAATCCGTCAAGCGCATGGTCGAGGACGGGCGCGACTGCTCCGAGGTGCTGGTTCAGCTCGCGGCCGTGCGTTCCGCGCTCAACAACACCGCCAAAATCATTCTCAAAGACCATATCGAGCACTGCATTGCCGACGCCGCCTCCTCCCCGCAGGAGTTGGAGGAGCTCAACGCCGCCATCGACAAGTTTATTTGAACTTCCCACTTTCCCCCGCTGGACAAACGGGGGAAAGTATACTATAATGGTATATATAAAATGATATATCCCAGCAGACGGGAGGGGAGCGCATGAATATCCAACAGCTCAGATGCGCCATCGAGGTGTGGCGCTGCGGCTCAATCAGCAAGGCCGCCGAGCGCCTATATATGAACCAACCCAACCTCAGCCGCCTCATTCGCGGCTTGGAGGAGGAGTTTGACATCACGCTGTTCTCGCGCACGGCCTCCGGCGTGGAAATCACGCACGAGGGCGAGGTGTTCCTCACCGAGGCGGAAAGCGTCGTGGCGCGCACGGACGAGTTTGAACACGCCTTCAAGCACGGCGACGGCGACCGCCTCATCTTCCGCATTGCCGTGCCGCGTGCGGATTATCTCACGCGCGCCTTCTCCGCCGCCGTTGCCCACTGCGGCACGGGCGCGCTCGACATCACGTATAAAGAGACCAACAATCAAGACGTCATCAATTGCGTTGCCGCCTTGGGGTACGATATGGGTGTCATCCGCATGCCGGTTGAGTTCGGCGCGGCGTACAAAAAGCAACTCACCGACAAGCAGCTCAAGTATCAGGAAATCCTCACCTTCCGCTTTGCCGCCGTCATGCACCGCGCTCACCCCCTCGCAAATCATGAAGCCGTTCGCCTCGCCGAGCTTGCCGAGCACACCGCGCTCATCCAAGGCGATAACTATTATGCAAACCTTTCGGACAAATGGACGAATCAGCTTTACGAAACGCAGTTTTATAACAAAACCGTCACGCTTTTCGAGCGCGGCAGCCAGTTTGAGTTTTTGCGCAATATCCCGGATGCGTTCATGCTCGCCTCGCCCCTGCATCGCGACGTGCTTGAGGCCAACTCCCTTGTCCAAGTGCCGCTGGCGGAAGGGGAGATGGGGCTTTTTGAAGACGTGCTCATCACCCGCCGCACCCGCCGCCCCTCCCACTTCGAGCAAGAGCTCATGAACTCCATCCTCAACGTCCAGCGCACCCTCGTCCGCCTCCCGGATCTCTGAGAGTTTCTTTTTAAAAAAGATTGTTTAACATTTAATTAACTATGTTTTTTTTACATGCCAAGATATAAAAATTGTATTTCTCAAAAAACCGAGTTTATACTATTATAATTGCAGAATCTATACTACCATGCCCGAAGTGTAATAATTTCGGCGCGTAAAGAAAAAGGGGATACTTTCATGTATAAGTTTGATACCAAGGTTCAGCACCTGAAGTATAAAGTGCTCAAAGCTGTGGCCAAGCACGCATGGGACGGCGATTTTTACACCAGCTATATTGACATTCCCAAGGAGATTATTCCCGGCAAAGTGCCCACAATGCGCTGCTGTGTTTATAAAGAGCGCGCGATATTGGGTGAGCGCGTCAAGCTCGCGGCGGGTGGCGACAAGTCCAACCCCAACGTCATTGAAGCCATCGACATCGCCTGTGACGACTGCCCCACCGGCGGTTACATCGTCACCGAGGGCTGCCGCGGCTGCATTGCCCACCGCTGTGAAGACGCCTGCCCGCGCGGCGCAATCACCCATGACGAGTTCCACCACGCGCATATTGACAAGAGCAAGTGCATCAACTGCGGCAAGTGCGCCAAGGTCTGCCCCTACAGCGCGATTCACAACCGCAAGCGCCCCTGCCAGAACGCATGCAAAATCGGCGCAATCTCCATGAACGAGGACGGCACTGTCAAAATTGACAACGAAAAGTGCGTCTCCTGCGGCGCGTGTGTTTACATGTGCCCGTTCGGCGCGCTGTCGGACAAGTCCTTCATTCTTGACGCCATCAAGATGCTCAAGATGAGCAACCGCGTTTACGCAATCGTCGCCCCCGCAATTGTCAGCCAGTTTACTTATGCCAAGCCCGGCCAGGTCATCACCGCCATCAAGGCGCTCGGCTTCCACAAGGTCGTCGAGGCCGCCCTCGGCGCCGATATGGTCGCATACGCTGAGGCCGCCGAGCTTGCCGAGCGCGGCTTCCTCACCAGCTCCTGCTGCCCGGCGTTCGTCTCCCTTGTGAAAAAGCAGTTCCCGGAGCTTGCCGAAAACGTTTCTCACAACATGTCCCCCATGGCCACCATCGCCAAGCGCATCAAAGAGCTTGACCCCGAAGCAAAGACCGTTTTCATCGGCCCCTGCACCGCCAAGAAGGGCGAGATGCAGCTTCCCGAGGTGCGTGACTATGTCGACTGCGTCCTCACCTTTGAAGAGCTTCAGGCCATGTTCGACAGCCGCGATCTCGACGTGGAGAACATGGAGGAAAGCCAGCTCAACGACGCGTCCGAGTACGGCCGCATCTTCGCCCACTGCGGCGGCCTCGCCACTGCGGCGGCCGAGGCACTGCACGAGCAAGGCAGCGACTTCGACCTCAAGCCCCTCAGCTGTGACGGTATTGAGGAATGCAAGGTCGCTCTGCTGAAAGCCTCCAAGGGCAAGCTCGATGCCAACTTCATCGAGGGCATGGCCTGCATGGGCGGCTGCGTCAACGGCGCGGGCAACATGGTTCACGGCGAGGTCAACCGCGTCAAGGTCGATATGTTCAGCAAGAAAGCCCAGCTCAAGAGCATCAAAGACTCCCTCGACACCGCCGTCAGCGAGTTCGACCCCGAAATATCCTCCGACAAAGCAAAATAATAATAAGAAATATAAAAACTGCGGACACCCCTGTCCGCAGTTTTTTGTCGTGTGGTGTAGACTGCGCTCATTTGACCAAACTATAAGACGATGTTTGCAATAAATTGCTCCCCATCTTGCCTCTCACATTGGGAGAGGCATCTCGGCGCAAGCCGTGACAGAGAGGGTCACACCACCGCACCCCTTGCCCTCTCAGTCAGCCCTGCGGCTGACAGCTCTCCCATTAGGAGAGCAAGGGGCAGAGATTATTGCTTTGCCGTTCTTTTTGTGTATGCCATTTTACCCACCCTGCCGCCAAAGCCCGACCGCGCCGCAAGCGGCGCGGCAATCCCTACAGTCAGCCTACGGCTGACAGCTCCCCTTGACACTCAAGGGGAGCCGAGACGCGGGCGGCAATCTGTACTTCTTTTGGCAAATGCGCGTGTGTCAGCCTGCAATCGCATTGAAAACAGAACTTTTTGACTAAATACAGTCGCGGGGGCGGCAACCTGCCGCCTGCCTTTGCGCCCCTAATACATTCCTTTTCAACAGAAAATCATGCCAAAAAGCCCGCGAAATTGCTCTCCTTGCGCATCAAGGGGAGCTGTCTCGGCGCAGCCGGGACTCGACGGCGGCTTTGCCGCCTAGTCCCTTTAGGGAACGGGATCGCCCGCGCCGCCCGGCGGCGCGTGCTACCTTTCTATTCAATTCACGACAACCGTCAATTCCCAATAGAAAACCAAGTAATAGTGTCTGCCAAAGGCTTCCCCTTTGGGGAAGCTGTCATCGGCGAAGCCGATGACTGATGAGGCCGCGCCGCAAGGCGCGGTCTGCCTTTACCGCCGCACTTCGTTCTGTTTCAATCGCAATCGAAACGCCTCGTTGAACCGTCCTGTC
>CAZXVA010000070.1:0-7492 GCA_964644305.1 uncultured Oscillospiraceae bacterium | reverse complement strand
GTTTACTGCAGCGAGTGCTTTGCTAAGATGAGAGAGCAGGCGTAATTGCCTGACGGTTGAATTGGGGCGCGCTTGCGTCCCAATTTTTATTTATTATTTCAGAAAGGTGATCACCATGGAAATTACGAGAGAAACCCTTATTTCCGAAATTGTTGACAACTGCCCGGAAGCAATGCCCGCCTTTCAGGCCATCGGCATGCACTGCATGGGCTGTGCCCTCGCCAGCGGCGAATCTCTTGAACAGGCCTGCGCCGCCCACGGCGTCGACCCGGACGAGTTCCTTGTCAGCCTCAAGGCTTACCTCGAAACTCTTTAATCATTAAGAGCTTTCTCCAAGGGCGCTTTTGCGCCCTTTATTTTTATAGACAGGAGCGGCACATGAACGCAAGACTTTCGCTTATCGCCTCGCTTATTCCGCCGGGCGTCGGCTTTGTCGACGTGGGCACGGATCACGGCTATCTCCCCGCGCATATTGCGCAAACGGACTACACCGGGCGCATTATCGCCTCCGATATCCGCCCGGCGCCCCTCTCCACCGCCGTGGCCACCGCGCGCGAGGCCGACGTTGAGGACAAAATCAGCTTTCGCCTTTGCGACGGGCTTGACGGCGTTGAGCCGGACGAGGTTGACACACTCGTCATCGCCGGCATGGGCGGCGACACGATAAGCGGCATACTCGACCGCGCGGAATGGTGCATGGATTCGCGCTATCTCCTCTTGCTCCAGCCCATGACCAAGTCGGAAATTCTGCGCTATTGGCTGGTCAACAACGGCTTTGAAATTACGGGCGAGCACCTTATTCGCGACGGGGGCGAGGTGTATCAGCTCCTTTCGGCGCGCTTTGGCGGCGTGACGGCGCTTTCCGATGCTGAGCTGTTTTCCGGTCGATTTGAGCTTTTGCGCGATGAGCCGTTGTTTCCGGGGCAGGTATCGCTTCTCGTTCGCCGCTTTGAACGGGCGCTTGACGGGCTGGAGCGCGCAAAACGCACCATGCATTGCCGCGAAATATATCAAGGCATACTCGACGGGCTTTATCAAATGAAAAAGGAGCTTGACGCACGATGAAAACCGTGAAAGATATTCTCGATTGCCTCAACGGCTTTGCGCCCATGGAGCTTCAACTCGGCTTTGACAACTCCGGGTTTCAGCTTGGGCGGCTGAACGCGCCGGTTGAGCGCGCGCTTCTCGCGCTCGATGTCACCCGTGCCGTGGCCGACGAGGCGGAAAAGCTGGGCGCTCAGCTCATCATTTCTCACCACCCGCTCATTTTCACCCCCGTGAAAAGTGTCACGGATGAGCTTTATCTCCGCCTTGCCGAGCGTGGGATTGCCGTCATTTCCATGCACACCAACCTTGACATTGCCCCCGGCGGCGTCAACGACGTGCTCATTGAGCTTGTCGGCGCGAAATGCGAGGGATATTTTGACGAGGATAACTGCGGGCGCGTCGGTGTCCTGCCGGAAGCGGTTGAGCTGCGCGAGTTCCTCACGCATTGCAAAGCGGCGCTTGGCACGAACGGCCTTCGATATCATGACGCGAAGCGCCCCGTTCACCGCGTTGCCGTGATGGGCGGCTCAGGCGGCGATTATATCGCCGACGCCGTTGAAAAGGGCTGTGATACCTATCTCACGGCGGACATAAAATATCATCAGTTTCTCCTTGCCGAGGAGCTGAACATCAACCTCATCGACGGCGATCATTTTTGCACCGAGAACCCGGTGATTCCCTCGCTTGCCGCGCGCCTCGGCGCGGCTATGCCGGACGTTGACTTCCGCGTTTCCGCCGTGCACAAGCAGACGGCGCAGTTTGCGTAATAATCACACCTCCGCCCTCATAGACTCGTACAAACGAGATCATGAGAGCGGAGGCTTTTTATCATGAGTGAAACCAATATATATCAAGACATAGCACTGCGAACGAACGGGGCTTTCATGCTCGGCGTTGTGGGGCCTGTGAGAACGGGCAAATCCACGTTTATCAAGCGTTTTATGGAAAAGCTGGTCATCCCGCAGATTGATAACACATATATGCGCGAGCGCGCCAAGGATGAGCTGCCGCAAAGCGGCTCAGGCCGAACCATCATGACCGCCGAGCCGAAATTCGTGCCGGAGGACGCGGTGACGGTGAGCATCGGCGGAGGGACGGAGCTTTCCGTGCGACTTGTCGACTGCGTGGGGTACATGGTCGAGGGCGCGGGCGGCCAGTTTGAGGATGGCGAGGAACGCCTTGTCACGACCCCGTGGTTTGACCGCGAGGTCACACTCACCGAGGCCGCCGAAAAGGGCACATACAAGGTCATCACCGAGCACTCCACCATCGGCATCGTCGTCACCTGCGACGGCAGCATCTGCGATCTGCCGCGCGAAAGATACATCCCCGCCGAGGGGCGCGTTATCGAAGAGCTTCAAGCCATCGGCAAGCCCTTCGTCGTGCTCGTCAACTCCGCCGCGCCTCAATCGGAAACGGCGCGCCAGGTGGCTGCGGACATCGCCGCGCAATACGGCGTCAAGACCCTCCTCGTCAACTGTTTGGAGCTTGATGAGGCGGGAATCGGCGAGATTATCCACTCCGTTTTGGAGGAGTTCCCGCTCAAATCCATCGGCTTTTTTCTTCCCGAATGGCTGGACGCTTTGCCGGATGATAATGAGTTGAAGGGCGAAATGTTTTCAAAAATCTGCGCCTGCACGGAAAATGCCGCAAAGATAAAAGACTGCCACACCGCCGTCGCGCTTCTCGGTGAGGAGGAGAACGTCAGCGCGGTGGAAATGGTGAAAAGCGACCTCGGCACGGGGGCGGTCAGCGTGTCGGTGCAGCTGCCGCGTGCGCTTTACTACAAAACCATCAGCGAGCAGACAGGGCTGGAGGTGAAAAACGACGGGGATCTTATATCCACCCTTGCCGAGATGAGCCGCGTCAAGCTCGATTATGATAAGCTGCGCACGGCGCTTGAAGATGTGCGCACAAAGGGCTACGGCGTGGTGATGCCGGATTCAAGCCAAATGCAGCTTGAAGAGCCGCAAATCGTCCGTCAGGGAGGGAAGTACAGCGTCAAGCTGAAAGCAAACGCCCCCGCCATTCACATGCTCATGACAAACATCGAAACCGAAGTCACGCCCGCCATCGGCGGGGAAACGGCCTCGGAGGACATCATCAACTTTCTCCTTCAGGGCTTTGACGGCGATGTCAACCGTATATGGCAGTCAAACATCTTCGGCAAATCGCTTTATGACATTGCCGAGGAGGGCTTGACGAGCAAGCTTGCCGCCCTGCCGGAGAGCGCGAAAGCGAAGCTCCAAACCACTCTGCAAAGGATAATCAATGAGGGAAGCGGAGGGCTTATATGTATATTGCTTTGAGCGCTTTGTATTTGACTAAAGCGAAAAGAGCATATATAATAATCCCGTGCCTCACAAATCCGACAGTGGGGTGAGTGAATGTCAAATTCATTTCTGGTCATCAGAAAAAGACAGCTTGTCGCGCTTGCGGCCATGCTGGGCGTGTTCACGGCGCTTTCGGCCTTTGCCGCGAATTTGGACTTTTCAAAGGCCGCTGTCGCCACCACGGCGACGGACGAACGCACCCTTGTTATTGACGCCGGCCACGGCGGCATTGACGGCGGCGCAATCGGCGCGGACGGTTCGCGCGAGAGCGACATCAACCTCGCCATCGCACTGCGGCTTCAGGCGGTGTCCGCCTTTTGCGGCAAGCGCGCCGTCATGACGCGCACGGACGACAGCCGCGGCGCAAACGCCCTGACATACAGTGAGCATGACGAGCTTGTATACCGCGCCGACGTGGTCAATTCAACCGAAAACCCGGTCTTGCTGAGCATTCACCAAAATTGCTATCCGACTGCCCAGCCGAGCGGCGCGCAAGTGCTCTATTCCTCAAACGGACAGAGCGAGCAGTTCGGGCGCTTGCTGCACGGCAACATCGTCGCCGCGCTTGAGCCGCAAAACCGCCGCGTGGCAGAGCCGGATAAGAATAAGCTCTATATTCTTTCTAATGTCGAGTGTCCGGCGGTGCTGGTGGAATGCGGGTTCGTCTCCAACCATTCCGACGTCACCAAGCTCACCGACAGCCGATATCAAACGGCGCTTTCAACCGTGCTGATGGCCTCGTTCATTCAATTCGTCAACTCAAGTCAATTCACCTGATAACGGAGATAATGCCATGTCTGCAAAGCAAAAGACAGTTTATTGCTGCACCGAGTGCGGCGGCGAAACGCCGAATTGGGCGGGCAAATGCCCGCACTGCGGCGCGTGGAACACGCTCGCGGAGTTCAAGGCAGATGCGGGCGCGGCCCGCAATAAGGGCGGCGCGCGCCCGTTGCGCCTCGCGCCCGCCGCGCGTAAAATTTCCGAGCTGGACACCACATCCGAAATCCGCTTTTCCACCGGCATTTCGGAGCTTGACCGCGTTTTGGGCGGGGGTGCAGTGCAAGGGGCGCTGGTGCTTGTCGGCGGCGCGCCCGGTATCGGCAAATCAACGCTCTTGCTGCAAATGTGCGGCAAGCTCGGCGAGCGGAGGATATTATACATCACCGGCGAGGAAAGCGAGCGCCAGCTCAAACTGCGTGCCGTGCGCCTCGGCGTTGACGGCGGCGAGATTTATGTTCTCGCCGAGACGGACATTGACAGCATTGTCGCCGCGATTGATGACATCAAGCCCGACGCCGTCATCATCGACTCAATCCAAACCGTGTCCGATGCCGATGTCAGCTCCGCCCCCGGCAGTATCACCCAAGTGCGCGAGTGCACAATGCGCCTCATGCGCGTGACGAAGGAAAAGGGATTGACCATGTTCGTCGTCGGGCACATCAACAAAGAGGGCAGCATCGCCGGGCCGAAGGTGCTTGAACACATGGTTGACTGCGTGCTGTATTTCGAGGGCGAGCGCAGCACTAGCTTTCGCATTCTGCGCGCGGCCAAAAACCGTTTCGGCTCAACGAACGAAATCGGCGTTTTTGAAATGGCGGACAACGGCCTGAAATGCGTTGAAAACCCGTCGGAAATGCTGCTTTCCGGGCGGCCTGAGAACAGCCCCGGCACGTGCGTGGCCTGCGTCGTCGAGGGGACGCGCCCCATCCTGGCCGAGGTTCAGGCGCTTTTGTGCCCGTCGGGGTATAATTCCGCGCGGCGCAGCAACGGCATTGACTATAACCGAGCGGCCATGCTGCTCGCCGTGCTTGAAAAGCGCGGCGGTCTGCCCGTTTCCAACTGCGATTCTTACATCAACGTCATCGGCGGCCTTTTTTTGGACGAGCCTGCGGCGGATTTGGCCACTGTGCTCGCCATCGCGTCAAGCTATTTGGACAGGCCGCTGGGGTCTGACCTTGCCGCAATCGGCGAAGTCGGCCTTTCGGGCGAAATCCGCTCAGTCAGCGCGCTCAACCAGCGCCTCACGGAGATTTATCGCCTCGGTTTCAAGCGCTGCGTCATTCCCGCGCACGTCCGCGACGAGATTAAAAGCTTTGACGGCATGACGCTCATCACCGTCAACACCGTGCGCGAGGCCGTCCGCGCCACCTTGGGCAAGAATGGCTGAGTTCGTAAAAGCCCCTAACCTGCCAAATGACGCGAATATCGTCATTATCGGCGAAAAATATATCGAAAAGCTGACGAATCCGCTTGAAAAGTGCGGCATTATGCCGATACTTGTGCCGGATAACCCCGATGTTGACCCGCGTTTGTCCGGACATGCCGATCTCTCGGTTTTTCACGCGGAAGGGGAGAAGGTGTACCTTGCGCCGTTCTTACGGGGCAGTGATTTCGCGAAAAAGCTTGAAGCAATCGGCGCCGATATCATTTTTGCCGATATAGCGCAAACCCCTACCTATCCGCATGATGCCCGGCTCAATATTGCCGTTCTTGCCGACACTGTGATATATAATCCCAAGACTTCGTATTTACCTGCTGTCAAATACTTAACAAATGAGCAAAAATGCAAGGCAATTGCATGTAAGCAGGGGTATGCCAAGTGCTCAACACTTATTGTGAACGAACGTTCACTCATCACAGAAGACCCCGGAATCTCCCGTGCGGCGACGCTTGCAGGGCTTGATGTGCTTCATATCGAATCCGGCAATGTCGTATTAGACGGCTTTTCATGCGGCTTTATCGGCGGCGCCGGGTTCAAGCTAAACAAAAGTGAACTTGCGTTCACCGGTGCGCTCGACGCACACCCGGACAAGCAACGCATACTCGCGTTCCTCGCCGAGCGCAACATTACCCCCGTTTATCTCACCGCTGACCCCATATTTGACATCGGCAGTGCAATTCCATTGACGGAGAATGGTGAAATTTATGTATAAGTATAGAGAGATACTTAATAGTATTTATTCAACGCCGGATTCTTTTGTTCAAGCCCATATAAGTAATATTAGTTTTCCGAATGATATTGACGCTCTTGAAGTATTTATATATGAACATAGCCTTTATAACATTGAAAGCATTCTTAATGGCGATGGCCGTGTTTGGACTGTACCTCGAAATTCTAAATTGGGCGACATTGTCTTTTTCTTTCATGCCAAAACCGCTATTTCTAGGATTACTTCCTTAGTCTCTCGTGTAAGAGAATTATCAGATTATTCCGAACATAACAAAGAATATTTGCTTGAGTGGTTAGAGAGAGCTCGCCAACTATATAAAAAGTATGGTGGTAAAATATTTGCGGTAGGGCGCATTGTGAGTCCACCTGAGTATATCTATATTTCAGATGATGATCCGTATCATTTTCATGGAAGGATATATGCCGACATAGGTGATATTGTTTGCTTAGATACGCCGATAAGTATAGAACAGTTTAATAGTTTTATTACCGTTTCTCGGCATAGTGCAATAACACCTCTGCCATTGAGCGAATTTAATAGACTAAAAGAAATTATTTTTTCGAGCAATTCTAATTGCCCTTACTATTTACTCAATGCTAAAGTAGGAAACTTTGACCTCTCTAGAATTAACAAGTCAAACTATCTTATAGCAACAAAAGACTGTCGGTGTAGGTTTCTGTATGAAGCAGATTATCGATCATATTTCGTGGATTATTTATTGGTCGAAATATCCGATAATAAGTTTTATCGTGAATGTTACTGTTATTCCGAAGAAAAGCCACATGGAATAGTTGATAATGTGTTTTTATATAATGGAAAATATTATTTGCTTGAAGTTAAGCTAAACATATCAATTGAAAGGGATTTGTGCGGACAGTTAAATCAATATGTTAGTGCTGATTATTTATATTTGCTCAATCACGAAAAGCCATTATATGATTTTGAACGAGCCAATATGTATGTTATAGACACAAACTCGCTTTACAAATATGATACAAAAAGTCAAGTGTTGCAAGAGTTGTTGAGACTGGACGAAGTAACAACTATTGACGATGTCAAAACGGCTTTGACTAATAGTATTGCGTAATGAGACAAGATAATCCCGGCCACAAATCGCGTTTTTATTGCGATTTGTGGCCGGGTTACTATTAATATATTATA
>CAZXVA010000069.1:0-7611 GCA_964644305.1 uncultured Oscillospiraceae bacterium | reverse complement strand
TTGTCGGTAATCTTCTTTGCACTTGCCACCTTTTCAAAAACCCCGTGATACCAACGGTTGTGGGCTATCGCTACCTCCGTTGCGCTACTATCATTTTAGTTGCTTTTTGCACGTTTTAGCTACTTTTGTGTTGCACGATGTTGCACACAAGAAAAATTTTTTTTAGAAAGTTATAATAAAATAAAGCGTCTGCCGAACGTAGAAAAAGCCCCGATGAGCTGTCATACTCATCGGGGCTTTGACGTTATATTGGATTTACTTTTTGGGTACAGACTGCACACCGGCATCGCGTAGACGCATCTGAGCAATTGCACGAGCGTCCGCTGCGGAAGCATCGCGCACCTCTTTGAGTAATGCCAGCTTCTCGTCCATGGTCTCCGCGTACCACCACTCGTCCGTACTTGCCATCTCCACAAAGTAGTTGGGGAATATGGTACGGTAGATGTAGTTGACTTCCTCGCGCTGTTCGGAATCCAGCAAGAACTGATAGCCCTTGTGCTGTGAGTCGGTCAAGTAGCTACCGCTGAGATACCACGTCTGCGCAAGCATATAACTCTGGTCAGTAGTGGACAGCCACGGCGTGTTGAGGATAAGACTGTAGAAGTCGCTGTTGTTACTTGCGGTAATGTCCATCTCGTTGGCCAAAGCTTTCATCATGGCCATGTACATAACGCGGCTCTCATCGCCGTCACACTTCTCAATCCATGTATTCTGGTCTGTGTCGTACTCAGGCATAATGGCCTTACGAGCACTGTAGGTGGCATAGCTCACGAGATTAGATATTGCTTTTGCCTTGGCGGTATCACTCAGCTCGGAGTAGCCCATGTCGTTTATGAGGTCAGTCAACATACCATACGCGACCTGACCGCGCACTGTGGACAGCTCCTCATACTGCTCTGCTGTGAGGTTATACTTTGTTCCCTCAAAGCTGAAATCTTTATCAGGGCTGGTCATCAGTACGCTCGTGCCAACACTGTCTGCAAGGCGCTGGAGCTCTGTGTCAAGCTGTGTAGTCTGGATTCTGTTGCTGTAGCCGGGGGAAATCATATTCTGGAGTAGACGTACTACGAAGCTACTTGTGGTGTCCTTGCGTCCCCAAGCGTCAACATACGACGTACGCCCTATGTTGAGAGGTGTCTTGCCTACGACGTTAGTCTGCCACCAACGCTGGAACGACGAGGGCACATCGCTGTTCTTGTCGATGTACGTTGTACGTCTGTCAGAAACCATCGAGCGCGAAATCTGGCCAAGCAACGTGGGTACGGCCTGACTGACATAGCTGGATGCCATAGTCACGGCTATAGAAGCCATCGGGTAGTCATCGTATCTGGCGGACTTCAACGCAGAGTTAAGCCCATCCAGCATGGACAGTGAGGTCATCGGCTCTATAACCACCGTGGCAAGATGGACAATATCTCCGAAAGACAGCTTGCCATCGGAAAGGTTTTTCCACAGCTCTGCTCCAACGAACAGCGGCATGGCCACCGGCGCCATCCAGTCAATGGTATAGTTCACGTCGCCTATGGTAATCGAGTAATCCTGATAGCCTTGAAGCTCATCAAACTCCTGCTGGTTGTCATCATCGTCGCCACTGCCACGGAGTATTCCCTGACTGGCGAGGAACAGCCCCAGCATCGTAATCATGCTACCCGTCATACCGGCGGCAAGATTGTCTATAAACTGGTTGGCTGTGATGTCACCGTTCCTCAGCTTGTACTGGTCATAGGAAATAGTTTTCATCAGGCCAAGAGGACTGTACTCCACGCCACGCTTGAGGACGTTCAGCGGAGTCTTGGTGAAAGGCACAAGACCCTCGGCGAGTATACCTGCACCGGGGATGCGTTTAATTTTGTTGAGTCCTGCCGCCAGAGCGGAATAGTCACGGTAGGTGGCTTTCTGCGCCTCTGCAATGGCATATTCTCTGGCCGCGTTCAGCACTCTCGCACCGTCGCGAGTTGTCTGCAAGTCTACGAGATTCGCGTTCTGTGCGGCGAGATACGAGGTGAGAGCATTGACGTAATGGCTCTTTAGAAACCATGTGTCCTCAGTCTCCAGCCATTCACCGTTCTTCTTGCGCAGGTACTCAAGCGGACGGAGTTTGAAGATTGTGCGGCGTTCACGCACTTCATCGGAGGGGTTATACTTGCCGCCACCTGTCAATTCGTCCTTGACAAGAGCAAAGTCCGCCGTAGCGAAATCCCTGTACTGCTTTGCGCCTATGCCGAGCACACCAGAAACGCTCTTAGTTCTCTGCGACATATCCGGAATGAACGCGCCCTCAAGCCCTGCGGCCATAAGGTCTTTTGCGAACTTAGCAGGAGCGAACACAGCATTGCCGAATATGTTTCTGATGTGAGTGCGAGGGTTGCCGAGCATGGAAAGATAACGCCATGCGTTCCACTTATCCGCAATCGTAGCAGGTATCTGGTCTGCGACATCCTGAATGAGTGCATCCATCGCGGCCTCCAGCTCCTCCTGCGTAGAAGCTTCCAGCACGCGCTTGGCAAGGTCGTTGTTAATAATAATCTGTTCCATCCTGCCGGACTCGATGCGCTTGAGGTTGTCGGCATTAAGCCTGTCAACTGTACGCTGGAAGTAGTAGAGCTGACCCTCGGGAGTCATTTTCTTTAACAGGCTCATGGCCTGTACCACCTGACCGGCTTTCGTTCCCATCTCGGCAACGTCAGCCAGTACTCGCATGGCGGTGTCGTAGTCACCGACCTTGGCGGCCTCTTTGAACAGCATCTCACCCAAGGCTATGTCCTGCTTCTTGGGCATATACTCGTAATCCGAATGGGCATCCCACTCGGAGAGCACACGCTCATAGCCTTTCTTACGGAACTGTCTGTCGGCATAGCTGATAGCCGACCTGTCGGTAATAGGCGCATAGCTCGCGGCCTCATCGGTCAGCGTCATGCGCGTGATGTGGTCAACGGCATGGTCGGGGGTCTGCTCTGCTTCTGCGGCAGTGCGCAGGAAACGTCTGACCTTAACTCCATCGCCTATCTGATTAGGCAGACGCACATCTCGTGCGGCTTTTTCACCCGTGGGTATCGCGCCATACTGCTGAATGAGACTGTCGAGCTGGTTGCGTATCAAGATGCGCTCACTGCTGGTCACTCTCGGCTGGAACACCTTACGCATACGTTCGGCATCATCAACCTCCGGTGTTTTCTGACCCTGCATAAGCTGGGAGAAATACTCGGTCAGCGCGGCCAAAGCATGGTTTTCGTCCTTGTCGTGTAGCATCTTGAGTACCAAGTCCTCAATCGTGCCCTCGGTATAACCGGTGTCAAAGTCCTCGTCAAGAGCGTACTGCATGAGTGCACTATCCGTGGGCGCGGTGTTATATGTGGACTTGCCTTGCTTGTTCTCAAAGGTGACGTATATAGTGCTGGCGTCCAAATCCTCGCCGCCGAGCGTAGTACCCTCGGCCAGCATATTGGCGTTTTGGAATATGATACCGTCATACTTGGCTTTCAACTCAGGGTCGGATATAACTCGGCGCGTCTCAGCCTCAACGAAGTCTGAGCCTTTGCCCATGGCATCTATCGTGAGTGGATTTGTAATGTTCACATAGCCCTCAAGCAATGCTTTACCGTTGATGATGTCGCTGTCCTTTGCTTGGCTGAACGCCTCTCGGTACGGGTCAAGGCGAGTTACGCCGTTGGTGTACTCACGCATTTTGCGCTCCGCACGCGCCAGCTCATCTCTAAGTGCGGTAGCCTTAGCGCCTGTCGCGCCCTCAAGCTGGGAGTTGATTGCCGCAATGCGATTGCCTATTCGCTTGCCCTCCTGACCATATGCTGCCGCTCCGGTGAGTCCGCGGTGGGTGTTGGCCACAGCGGGTTTATCTGTCCACCATGTGGCTTTGCCGGGTATCTTGGCGTTGCGTACACCAGTGGCAGAGGCCAGCCTGTAAACAGGGATAAGTGCGCCGTTCTCGCCGTCACGCGCTTTGCTGTCTTTCATATACTCGGCCAGTTTCGGAGCAACCTTACGGCCATAGGTGTCTCGCTCACGCGGTGCTTCATTGCTGGGTGTTACACTGGGCTGCTCTTTGACATTGCTGTAAAAGCTCCAAGTGTCCTCACCAATGTTCTGATTTGCCAGTCTGGTGATTTCGTCCATCTTCTGCTTCCCGAATATTTTCTGGAGCATAGACGGGCTTATATCATCATACCGTGTCTGAGTGCCATCGGGATTAAGGAGCAGAATGTTAAAGGTGTTGCGGTTGAGTGCAGTACGGTTGATAGCGCCCGACTCAGCCTTTGCGAGCTTATTCATCCAGCGGCCTGTTTTCTTGCCGGTCTTAACTGTAGAGGTAGGAGCTTCCTCCGTTGCAGTTGTGGCAGGTGCTTCCGTTTCCGGTGTCGTAGTCGGTGCAACCTCGGTAACTGCTGACTCGCTCTTGGCCTTGAACACATCAGCACGCCCCTTGGACGCAGGGACTTCGGCCTCGACAGGCTTAGACTCTGCCTTGGGCTTAAACACATCAGCCTTGGGCTTCTGCTTCTTGGGCTTTTCAGTCGCCGAATTATCCTTGCCTGACTGCGTTTCCTCGGCCTTACGGATGGGGAAATTGTTCTTGGTGGGCTTGGCCTTATCTTGAGCACTACGCTTCTCATACGCCTCCCACGCACGGTTGTACGCCTCGTCACTCAGCTCAGCGTTCTCATCGAACACGCGCTTATCTCCGAGGTCATAATCCGCATCGGAGCTTTCATTTTCAACTACAATCTCGTCAACCGTGGTTTCCTCGGTCGTGCCATCGCGATACTCTTTGGTGCGCTTATCGGGCTTTATCTTGGATGTACTGCGCTCTTGGTATGAGAGGTAATTGCTCCACACAGCGGCCTGTTCGCTTGCACTCATACCGTCCAACTTGTTGAGCAGCTCGTCCCAATAGATGTCCTCGTCAAGGGCGGCTTCGTTGGCAGAGAAGCCCTCCTCGTAGACGATAGCTTCCTTGGCATTGCGAGCCTCGATACTGTTATCGTCCACACCCATAAGCTCCTCGATGTCCTCGTCAATCGCGTACAGGCTCATGCCGTCAGACACCTTGTCCTTGTCGATTGTGAGCATCCACACAAGGTCTCCGTTACCCTCTAAGGCGTCAGCGTAGTAGTTGAGAATATCCACAGTGTGGTCGCCCTTGGTATCGTAGGAAGCTTCGTCTCTGGGGATAGCCCCCTCGGTATAGCTGTCCGCAACATTACGCAGAGCCTCTACAGCAGACTCTCGTGTCCATTCGTATGCGCCGGGGAGTTGAAGCTTGCGCAGAGAAACGAGTTGAAGCTTGCGCAGAGAAACGCTATCAAGGTTGGGCACATCGACAGTCTCTATGTCTATGTCGGAGTAATACAGCATCTCCAGTGCCTCAAGTTCGCTGAACACAGCTTCCTGTTTCTCGGACAGCGGCATGATGTCCTCCATCTCACGGAAGCTCTCAAGCCTATATTCGACAAAGATTTCGTATACCATGTCAATATCCAAACGCTTGAGCTGTTCTACGCTTCTGCCTGAAAGCTCGGACACTCTGCGGATAAACTCGCTCTCGGCTTCGCCGCGCAAGGCATTTGTCTTGAGCTTGTTGATACCTGTGCGGAGAGATGCTTCCATCACCTTGTCACGGTAGAAGGCGCTGTCGTACTCGCCGTAATAGTTGCCGAGCCGTTCCTCGCTGACAGTACCGAATTTCTTGGCCGCCTTTACGAGCGCGGTGTCATAGGTGTTGCGGTATGCACCGCTGTAGTCAAACGACCAACGAACAGACTGTGCAAGCGCAGGAGTCCATGACACATAGTCCACGCCGTTCTCCAAGGCTTCGGCTATAGCCTGTTTGAGCATACGTTCGGGGTAGTTCTTGCGCAGGGGCGCATCAAAGCTTTCCCCGCCTTTGTGACCGGCATTGGCCAAGTCGGACTGGACTTCCTCTATATGTACGACAGCCTCACCGTTGCTGTTGCTCTGGTTGGATATACGCGCATGGGCGGCAACGTCTCTGTCACCATTAAAGTGTGTGTTCAGGTCATCGGTCATGTAGCCCTTGTACTGCGGAAGCACAAGCTCCAGCGTGTGGTAGTTGCTACCACCGTAGTAGGTGAAGTCAGCCCAAGGCGCATCTGCGCCCTCACGTTTCCAAGTCTCCAACGCCGCCTGAGAGCTCCAATACCACTCGCTGAACTCCTCTGGTGTGAAATCCTTGCGTCCGGTCAGAAACTCGCGCAGACCTGAGTATGTAACCTCGTCCTGCTTAATGCCGGCGTTGAGTGCAGACTTGACAAACTGGTCAACGCTACCCACAGCTATACGCCCTGTTTTGGCGTTCTTGGGTCTGTCATTGACGAAGCGCACCAGCGGAGAGTAGAAGTATTCACTATAGTCCTCGCCGGGGTCAAGGCGGAAATTAGCTCTGTGGCTTTCGTGCAGTGCCTGTGCATTGGCTGGGTCAATCTCGTCTATGGCGAACAAAGAAAACTCCTTGCCCTCAAGACTATCCTTTATCCGCTCGTTCAATTTGAACGCCCAGATAGGATATTCCTTTGAAGCAGGAGTCTGGTCTGTGACCTTGTTCTGGCTGACTGTGCCGGGGGTCACTTCAATATTTATCGGCTCAACGGATATGCCGAACTGTTTACCGAACTTGCCCATGAAGCCGACAAGCTGTTTGTTGTAGAGATTTTCATATGCGCTCTGGTAGTCCACGCTCCAGCGCTCGGACTGGATAGCCGCACTCGACCAAGCCAGCATATCGTAGCCCTCGTCGATGGCGCGTTTGATGAGGCTTTTCATTACGAACTCAGCGTAGTTGCTTTCAAACGGAGCATCAGGCGTGATTGCTCGATACGGGCCATTGTTCATAACCTCGTCAGCCTTACGTGCAAGCGAGAGCGCAGGGTCAGCAAAAGCAAGAGCCAGAGACCTGCCCTCTTTAACATATGCCGCCATGAGCTTGGCTGTAGTCTGCTCGCGTATGCTCTCTGTGCCGTCGAGATTAAGTTCAAGCTTCTCGTTGTGGCTGTGCTGAAACACATTGGCCAGCTCATCGGTGAAATGCTTGAACTGCTTCTTTTGAAGCGTTTCCTCATCATCACTGAGATAGCCTGTTTTGTTGCCCTCGTTGTGCCAGTCTGACTGTATCTCGTCGATGTAAAGGGTACGGTTGTCACCGACATTTCTGTCGGCCACACGCGCATGAGCAAGCACTGCCTCAGCAGTTTCGTCCCAATGTACTTCCATTGCCTCGTTGGAGTAGATGCTACCGGGGAGAATGAACAGAAGCTCACGCTGGTTTTCTCCACCGGGTAGAGTATAACCTGACTGGTGCAAATCCTCACCGCTCAACTCACGCACCTGTATCTCAAGCATATTGGCACGCATGAGGTCTATAAGCTCATAGCGATTGATTTTGTCCTTACCGGCCAGCGCCTTGTCCAGCTCCAGCCAGCGCATCTCCTCACGGCTCACGCCGTAGCGTTCGAGGAACTTGCGGACATTGGCTACCTTGCCATCGCCGTTCTGATTCCACGGCGCGTTTTTGGCGTTGTCGTTCTCAAGCGTCTCGATGAGCTTGGACGTGCGCCTCTCAACGGACTCGTCGATGGCGAA
>CAZXVA010000068.1:6848-7913 GCA_964644305.1 uncultured Oscillospiraceae bacterium | reverse complement strand
CTTCAAGCAGACGCTGTTGGAGCTGGTGAGGGAGTAAAGGTTAATGCAAAAGACAAACCGCGCCGCCTTATGGCGGCGCGGCGATCCCCTCAGTCAGCGGCTTTGCCGCTGACAGCTCCCCTTGGCACCCAAGGGGAGCCTTTGGGGCGTGATTATTCTCTTGGGGTTCTGTTTTACACCACATGTATTCATGGTTCACACCGTCGGGAGGCAGGTTGCCTCCCCTACGAATGGAATTCGGATAATAGTTCTGCTTTGCTGCAATTACAATCTGAAATGCGTACATTTTCCAATTAAAAGTGCAGAATTACGTTCGCGTCTTGCCCCCCCCTTGGGCATCAAGGGGAGCTGTCGCCGCTCTGCGGCGACTGAGGGGATTGCCGCGTTGGCGCAGACAACGCGCCGCGCCGCAAGGCGCGGAAGTTACCCGACGCCGGATAATCAAAAGGGATTGTTGCATTGTTCGCAACAATCCCTTTTGTTATCACGGATTCATCGTGTAGTTCGGTGCTTCCTTGGTGATGTATATGTCGTGCGGGTGGCTTTCTTTCAGGCCGGCGGAGGTTATGCGCACGAATTTGCTGTTTGTGCGCAGCTCTTCGATGTCGTGCGCGCCGCAGTAGCCCATGCCGGAACGCAGGCCGCCCATCATCTGGTATATCGTCTCGGACACTGCCCCCTTGTAGGGCACGCGCCCCTCGACGCCCTCCGGAACGAGCTTTTTGTTGTTCTGCTGGAAATAGCGGTCCTTGCTGCCGCGCTGCATAGCGCCCAGGCTGCCCATGCCGCGGTAGACCTTGAACTGCCGCCCTTGATAGACCTCGGTTTCGCCCGGCGCTTCGTCGCACCCTGCGAGCATCGACCCCATCATTACTACCTTCGCGCCCGCCGCAATTGCCTTGACGATGTCGCCGGAATACTTGATGCCGCCGTCGGCAATCACGGGCACGCCGTACTTGTCCGCAATTTCCGCGCATTGCAGCACCGCCGTCACCTGCGGCACGCCTATGCCGGCCACGACGCGCGTGGTGCAAATCGAGCCGGGGCCTATGCCGACCTTGACGC
>CAZXVA010000068.1:0-6838 GCA_964644305.1 uncultured Oscillospiraceae bacterium | reverse complement strand
GACGCAGTCCGCGCCCGCCTTGATGAGCGCCTCGGCGGCCTCCGCCGTGGCGACGTTGCCCGCAACGAGCTGTGCCTCCGGGAAGCGGTTTTTCACGCGCTCAATGCTGCGCATGATGTTGGCCGAGTGGCCGTGCGCGCTGTCGAGCACCAGCACGTCCGCCCCGGCGTCCAGCAGCGCGCCGGAACGATCCAGCACGTCGTTCGTCACGCCGATCGCCGCCGCGCACAGCAAGCGCCCGGCGCTGTCCTTGGCGGAATTGGGGTATTTGAGAACCTTTTCAATGTCCTTTATCGTGATGAGCCCTTTCAGACGGTAATCCTTGTCCACTATGGGCAGCTTTTCAATGCGGTTTTTCTGCAAAATGGCCTTGGCCTCGTCCAGCGTCGTGCCCTCAAGCCCGGTGACAAGCGCGTTTTTCGTCATCACGTCGTCGATGCGGCGCGTCATGTCGGTTTCAAACTTCATGTCGCGGTTGGTGATGATGCCGATCAGCTTGCCGTCTTCGTCCACTATGGGTACGCCGGAGATGCGATATTTCGCCATCAGCGCGTCTGCGTCGCCGAGCGTGTGCCCCGCCGAAAGGGAGAACGGGTTCGTGATGACGCCGTTTTCCGAACGCTTCACCATGTCCACCTGTTCGCTCTGCGCGTCAATGCTCATGTTCTTGTGAATGACGCCGATGCCGCCCTCGCGCGCAATGGCAATTGCCATGCGGTACTCGGTCACGGTGTCCATCGCCGCGCTCATCACGGGCACGTTCAGCCTGATGCTCTTCGTCAAATAGGTCTCCAACGCCACATCAGCCGGCAAAACGTCGCTCTCCGCCGGAACGAGCAGCACGTCGTCAAAGGTCAGCCCTTCGCCGACAAAACGCTGCGTGTAAATCTCCCCAAGTCCCATATCGCATCCTCCTGCATGAATTTGTGAAACGCCGCGACAGAGCACTGCCGCGGACGATTTTATCTATTGTAACAGATAATTCGCCAAAGTCAAGCCCAATAAACGAAATTGTCCCATTGACGAATGCACATAGTGCTTATTATAATTGGTATACGCAAAAACCCCTCCCACCCCCTTGACAAACGCGCATCGCAGTGCTATTATGCCCATAACCTATAAATTAAGTAGGAAATAAAAACACAAAGGAGCATTCACAATGGCCAACATATACACATCCGCCGATCAGCTCATCGGGCGCACACCGCTTTTGCAGCTGACCAACCTTGAAAAAGACCTCGGCCTCAAGGCCAAGCTCGTGGCGAAGCTGGAGTATCTCAACCCCGCCGGATCGGTCAAGGACAGGGTTGCAAAGTCCATGATGGACGACTTTGAGGCGCGCGGCGTTTTGAATAAAGACAGCGTCATCATCGAGCCGACCTCCGGCAACACCGGCATCGGCCTTGCCTCCGTCGCGGCGGCGAGGGGGTACAAAATGATTGTCGTCATGCCGGAGACGATGTCGGTTGAGCGCCGCCAGCTCATGCGCGCCTACGGGGCGGAGCTGGTGCTCACAGAGGGCAGCAAGGGCATGACCGGCGCGATTGAAAAGGCCGAGGCGCTCGCGCGCGAGATTCCCAACGCCATTGTCGCCGGGCAGTTCGTCAACCCCGCCAACCCCAAGGCGCACTTCGACACCACCGGCCCTGAGATTTATGCCGACACCGACGGCGAGGTCGATGTTTTTGTTGCGGGCGTCGGCACGGGCGGCACGATAACCGGCGTGGGGCAGTATCTCAAAGGCAAAAAGCCCGGCGTCAAGATTGTCGCGGTTGAGCCGGCCGGCTCGCCGGTGCTCTCTCAGGGCAAGGCGGGCGCGCACAAGCTCCAGGGCATCGGCGCGGGCTTCGTGCCGCAGGTGCTCGACACCGGCGTTTATGATGAGATTATCACCGTCACCGATGATGACGCGTTTGCCTTCGGCAAGCTGCTTGGCCGCCGTGAGGGCGTGCTCGTCGGCATTTCCTCCGGTGCGGCGCTCTGCGCCGCCGTCGAGCTTGCCAAGCGCGCCGAGAACGCCGGCAAAACCATCGTCGTCCTCCTCCCCGACACCGGCGACCGCTATCTCTCAACCCCCATGTTCGCCGACTGAGCGTGTGCAAAGCCCGGCGAAAGGAGACAGCAGAGTAAGAGCAACCGAAAAGCGAAACAAAAGCGAAACAACAGCCCCCCCAAACCAAGCCCCACCCACACCGGCCGCCGTGGCTCACAATCCCACGGCGGCCAGCTTTTGCATGTTGTCGCGCTTGAAGTCAATGGTGGAGTGGATGTAGCGGTCAAGCGTGATTTTGGTTGATGCATGCCCAAGCACCTCCGACAGGGATTTCAATTCAAATCCCACCTCCATGCAGCGAGTGGCAAATGTGTGCCTCAACGTGTGAAAGGTCACGTTTTCAAGCTTGCAAAGATCGGTGTATTTCTTGAATCTGCGTTGCAAAGCGCGCGGCTCAATGAACTCCCGTGTCCCGGTCAGCACATAGGCCTCCGGGTCGAGCGGGCAAAACCGACGGCACAAAGCCGCTGCCATCGGCGACAAAGGAATCACCCTTGCCGAGGTTTTTGACTTCGGCTCGCCGATGTGGATTTGCGTTTTGCCTCTGTGGCACTCGCTGTCGTATACGGGCAGCCGCTGCATCGTAGCCGATACGCTCAATGTGCCGCTTTTCAAGGATATAGCGCTCCATTTCAGTGCGCATACTTCGCCGATGCGCAGCCCGGTCATCAGCGACAGCAGTATGCCGAATTTGCATTCGTCCATGCTTGCCGTCAAGACTTTTGTCAGCTCCAATTGCTCCTCGCGCGACAGCACCCTCATTTCCTTCCTCGGCAATTTGGGGAAGCGCAGTATCACTTGCGGCGTTCCCACGTCGCATTGTTGTGCGGCGTATTTCAGCGCCGCACTGAGCACCAGCAGTATGTCCCGCACGGTTTTCGCCGAAAGCTCTTTTTCGTTTAACAGTGTGCATGAAAAGACGTTGACCGATTCAGCCGTTATTTCGTCCACGCGCATGTTGCCGAAAAAGGGTATGATGTGCCGCTCCACGACGCGGCGGTATTTCGCGTAACTTGCCTCGTGCACGCTCTCGCGCTTGCCCGCGAGCCATTCCTCGCAGTATTTGCCGAAAAGACCTGTGCCCACGGTGCTTGTTGTCGGCAAGAGCGGATCACATTCTGCTTTGCGCAATGCGACTTTGCTTTTCGCCTCTGTGTAGCTTTTCCCGTAGCAAAAGCCATACTGAGCTTTCCCCATTGCGTCGTAGCTCTTGATGTATCGCGCCTCCCAGCGCCCGTCTTTGCGTTTGAAAATGTTTTCTCCCTTTCTCGGCATTTTTTGATTACCTCCGATTCTTGATATGTCTGACGCGGCATTTGCCGCCGCCTGTCTAAGAATATCGGAGGACGCGCGCTTTTGCACCATTTTGCAACGGACAGCACGCAGAATATGCCGCCATAAAGGCAAATAAGTCGGACGAGTGTTCCACGCTCACGATTGCGAGAGTTATCATCACTTCGCACACGACCGACAATCTCCGGAATATCAAGACTATTCCAACACTGCACCATCAAATCTTGACTATCCCCCCGCCCCGTGGTAGAATAATATGCCACCGGCGATAGACCGGTGGGAAAGCAAAGAAAGCACGCCGGTGTGGTGGAATGGTAGACACAAGGGACTTAAAATCCCTCGTTGGCAACAACGTACCGGTTCGAGTCCGGTTACCGGCACCACGTCAAAACAGCACTATAAGGTCATCAGCCGCAAGCGGCGTCCGATTGACCGACAGTGCTGTTTTTCCTTTATGCCTTGAACCCTCTCCGCTGGGCTTCAAGGCGGGTTCGATATTCTTCCTTTTCCGAATCAAACCCTCTCCGCCGGGGGTTTCATTTATAACCACTTGTCTTTTATAATCGGGTATTCCATACTGTAGGCATAACTTAACTGTGTACAAAGCGTGACATCAAGAGGTGAGTTGAATGGGGCTTTTATGTGCAACCACAGGCTTGCTGTTTATTGCACCGCTTTTCCCAATGAGGCACAACGCATTTATGAGAAGCAGATTGCAGGCAAATAGGGATAGTCGTATGATGAATGGGATGAATACGAAGATGAGGACGATGAATATGAGGACGTCGACACAGTCATCGAATATGTCTGCAAAATGAAAAAAAGCGAATTGCGGCAAGCACTGGTGCAAGTGCTGTTCGACGGCCCCAAATGGCAGTGCGACCGCTTTGTAGAAGAGCATTGCATGGACAACGATTGGTGAAGGCGAAAAGGTGACGGAGCAAACCAGAGCCGGGCATTTTGCCCGGCTCTGACTATATCTGAGGCAAGCTGACGTTTCGCATGCGAGAGCGCCGTCGATGGCGATTTGAATGTTTGATTTCCTTTGTCCTTTTCTTTTTTGCGGAGAAATGGGCGAGTTTCTCCCTAGCTTGTTAACAGGCTTTTGCTGCGCCCAAAATACGATGACCCAACGCAAAACTATTCCCTTTGTTGTCGAAAAACGGCAGTTAAAACTTGTGAAAGCGGTAAAGTTGCGCTATAATAGATAATAAGGATGATTTACGCAGGGCGGGGATGACTCTTTGCCCGCACAACATGGTGTTTACAGCTTGAACTTCGGATACGCCCGCATTGAATATGCGGAATGTGCACTGCAATGATTCAGAAAAAGACGGAGGCATGACATGATAACAGGCGCGATTAAGAACAAAGTGGACAAGATTTGGCTGGACATTTTTGCCGGCGGCATATCCAACCCGTTGACTGTCATCGAACAGCTTACATACCTTATGTTCATCCGTTCACTCGATGAAAAGGAGCTGGAGAACGAGGAATTTGAAAACATGACCGGCGAAAAGATGCCGAAAATCTTTCCGCAATCGGCGGCGGGTCAATCAATGCGCTGGAGCAAATTCAAAAACGACGACCCGCGCCGCATTTTCGACGTCATGTCGCAGCGCGTATTCCCGGCTGTCAAGAGCATGAAATACGGCAGATTGCCCGATTTCAGCGACAGCGGAGAGCTGATAGAGATAGAGGACGAGCCCGGCAAGGCCGACGAAAGCACCACCGCATTTGCCCGCTATATGAACAACGCGATGTTCCTCATTCCCACGCCCCAACTTCTCCAAAAGGTCATCACCGGTCTGGACGACTTATATGAGCACGATATCGCGGAGCTGGACATGCAGGGCGATTTGTATGAATATATGCTGGGCAAGCTGGCAACAGCCGGGCGCAACGGACAGTTCCGCACGCCCAAGCATATCCGCGAAATGATGGTCGAATTGCTACAGCCGACGCCCGACGATACCATTTGCGACCCTGCATGCGGCACGGCAGGTTTCTTGGTTTCCGCATCGGAATACATCCGTCGTAATTATGAGGATGAAATGACCTCCGAGCAGTGGGAGCATTTTGCGGGACCCGCATTCACAGGCTTTGACACCGACTTCACCATGCTCCGCATCTCCGCGATGAACCTCATGCTGCACTCAATCAGCAACCCGGAGATTGATTATAAAGACAGCGTGTCGAAGCAGAACCAGATCACAGAGCGCTTCACCATGTGCTTGGCCAATCCTCCCTTCAAGGGAACGATTGACGCAGAAAGCATTCACGACAATCTCAAAGCCGTCACAAACACCAAGAAAACGGAACTGCTGTTCCTTGCCCTGTTTCTGCGCATGCTGAAAAAGGGCGGTCAGTGCGCTTGCATCGTTCCCGATGGTGTCCTGTTCGGATCATCGTCGGCACACAAAGCAATCCGTAAGGAACTGGTTGACAACCACCAGCTTCGTGCCGTGATTTCTATGCCGTCCGGCGTGTTTAAGCCATACGCTGGCGTTTCCACTGCGGTGCTGGTATTCACAAAGACCGGCGCAGGCGGCACTGATAATGTGTGGTTCTACGATATGAAGGCTGACGGATATAGCCTTGACGATAAGCGTTCCGAAATTTCCGATAATGACATTCCCGATATCATTCACCGCTTCCACCATCTTGAGCAGGAAGCTGATCGGGAGCGTACCGAACAGAGCTTCTTCGTTCCAAAGCAGGAAATCGTCGATAACGGATATGACCTCTCCATCAACAAATACAAGAAAACAGAGTATGTGGCCGTTGAATACCCTTCTACCGCTGAGATTATGGATGAACTCGACAGGTTGCAGACGGAGATTAGCGCAGGGCTATCAGAATTGCGAGGTATGCTCTAATGGCAAAGTTAATTGAAATTATAGGGAAACCGCTATCGGGTGAATGGGGAGCCGACGATGTGGACGGAACCGGCATCCCAGTCTTGCGAACAACTAATTTCACCAATGAGGGTGTGGTCAACTATAACGATGTGGTTACGCGGCAGATCAGCAAGAAAAACATTTCCGAAAAATGGCTTCGATATGGAGATATTATTCTGGAGAAGTCTGGCGGCAGTGACAAGCAGCCTGTTGGCAGAGTGATTTTCTTTGAAGGTGAGGAAAACAAGTACCTTTTCAATAATTTCACAGGTCTACTGCGTGTGCGGGATAGCAGCAAATGGCTACCCAAATATGTCTTTTATGCGCTATTTGCAAATTATCATGCAGGCGGTACTACCCGATATGAGAACAGAACTACCGGCCTTCACAACCTTCAGACTGACAGCTATATTGCATCTGTAGAAATACCCGATTGCTCAATTGATATCCAACGAAGAATTGTGGCACATCTGGATAAGGTCGTGGAGCTTATTGGATTACAGCGCATGCAGGCAGAAAAGTTGGATATGCTCGTAAAATCCCGATTTATCGAACTGTTCGGTGATATTACCGAGACTGTACCTCTGTCGTA
>CAZXVA010000067.1:0-7953 GCA_964644305.1 uncultured Oscillospiraceae bacterium | reverse complement strand
CCGAGCGCGAACGCCGCGAGGCCATACTGCGCGCCGAGGGCGAAAAGCGCGCGGCCATACTGGAGGCCGAGGGCGAAAAGGAATCCGCCATCCTCCGCGCCGACGCGAAAAAGCAGCAGCAGATTCTTGAAGCCGAGGGCGAGGCCGAGGCCATTTTGACCGTCCAGCGCGCCACGGCCGAGGGCATCAAGCTCATCAACGAGGCCACGCCGTCCGACGCGGTGCTGCGCCTGAAGGCGCTGGAGGCGTTCGCCGCCGCCGCCGACGGCAAGGCCACCAAGATAATCATCCCCAGCGAGATTCAAGCCCTCGCCGGGCTTGCCGAGGGCGTTGTCGAAGCGGTGAAGCAATAATCCGCCGTGGCAATTCGGCAAATCACACATGCAACCAACACGCACCGGCGCGGCCATTTTGCCCGCCGGTTTTGCGCGGCATAGACGATATATACAACAAGGAGAGGCAAAAATGAGCAGTACAAAAGCACTTGACTTCATGCGCAGACACGGCATGTCCGCCGATGTTGACGTGGCGAAATACGCGCGCCTTATGTGCGCGGATATGGAGCGCGGCCTCGCGGGCGAGGCGAGCGCCATGCCGATGATCCCCACCTATATCAAGTTCGACGGCGTGATTCCGCAGGGCAAAAGCGTCGCCGTCATCGACGCGGGCGGCACGAATTTCCGCTGCGGCCTCGTCACGTTCAACGCCGCCGGCTATGAGCTGACGGACGTGGTCAAGCACAAAATGCCCGGCATCGAAGCCCCCGCCACGTGGGAGGAGTTTATCGCCTTCGTCGCGGACGGGATAATGCCGCTCATGGGCAAAACCGACCTTGTCGGCTTCTGCTTTTCCTATAACGCAGACATCACCCCGGACATCGACGGCCTCGTCAAGCGCATTGACAAAGAGGTCGTCATCACCGGCTCGTCGGGCAAGCTCGTCGGCGCGGCGCTGACGGAGGAGCTGGCGCGCCGCGGCGTCACGGGCAAGCGCGTTTTCATCCTCAATGACACCGTGGCCGCCCTTCTCGGCTCGGCCTGCACGCTCGACCGCTCGCTTTACGGCGGCTTCATCGGCCAAATCAGCGGCACGGGCACAAACACCTGCTGCATCCTGCCCTATTCTCGCATTCCCAAGCTCAACCTCGACTCCGCCGATTCGATCCTCATCAATCTCGAATCCGGCCTCTATGACGGCATACCGCAGGGCGATTTCGACGTGATTCTCGACCGCGAAAGCAATAACCCCGATGAAAAAATCATGGAAAAGCTCACCGCGGGGGTCTACCTCGGCGAGCTTGGCCGCCTCATGCTCAATGCGGCGGCAGATGAGGGGCTGCTGAGCGCGGGGTCTGCCGCAAAAGTGCGCGCGCTGGGGAAAATCGACGCGTCGTTCATCGATGCGTGGGCGTGCGGCGAGCGCTTTGAGCTGGTTGCCGACAATGCCGACGATGCCGACTTTGCGCAGACTCTCAGTCTTGAGCTGTTCCGCCGTTCGGCGCAGTGCATGTGCGCCAATCTCACCGCCATCATGCTGCTCACCGGCACGGGGGACGACGCCGAGCGCCCCGTGTGCGTCTGCGCCGAAGGCTCGCTTGTCGACCGCAGCCGCTACTTCCGCCCCATGCTTGAAGAGCTTCTTGCCGAGGTGGGCGCGAAGGTGCTGAATAAGCACGCCGTCATCAAGGTCAGCCGCGAGACCACGCTCCCCGGCTCTGCCGCGGCGGCGCTGCTCAACGCGTGAAAGGAGAGGAAAAGCATGAAAATCTGCGTCGTTGATGACAGCTATTTCAACTTCGGCGACTTGAATTGGGACTGCCTTTTGCCCTACGGCGAGCCGGAGGTTTATCACGACCATCCGGCAAGCTTCGCCGCGCTCGTCGAGCGCATGCGCGATGCTGACATCGTCGTTGCCGACAAGCCCGACATGCGCAACGCCGCCATTTTTGACGCCTGCCCCAAGCTCAAATACGTCACGCTCACCGCGACGGGGTATGACACCATTGACCTCGCCGCCGCCCGCGCGCATGGCGTCGCCATCTCAAATGTCCCGGCCTACGGCACACAGTCCGTCTCGCAGTACGCCATCGCGCTGCTGATGGAGGTCTGCTGCCACGCCGCGCACTATTCCGCGCGCGTCCACTCCGGCCATTGGCACGATTGCGGCCAAGAGACCGTGGGCGAGCACCGCCTCATCGAGCTTGCAGGGAAAACCATGGGCATCATCGGCTTCGGCCGCATCGGCCGCGCCGTGGGCGCTGTGGCGCGCGCACTGGGCATGACCGTCATCGCCTATAACCGCAGCCGCTGCCCGGAGGGCGAGGCCATCGGCGAATACGTCACGCTCGACGAGCTTTACGCCCGCTCGGACGTCATCAGCCTCCACTGCCCGGCCACCGAGGCCACCACCGGCATCATAAACGCCGACAGCATTGCCAAGATGAAAGACGGTGTGATAATAATCAATAACGGCCGCGGCGTGCTCATCCGCTCGCAGGATTTGGCCGATGCGCTTCACAGCGGCAAGGTTTGGGCGGCGGGCCTCGACGTGGTTGACCGCGAGCCGATTCTGCCCGACAACCCACTCCTCACCGCCCCCCGCTGCGTCATCACCCCGCACGTCAGCTGGCTGCCCAAAGAAAGCCGCCAGCGCATAGTCGACTGCACCGCCGACAATATCCGCACGTTCCTCGAAGGCAATCCGCAGAACGTGGTGAATTGACAGGGGAAGATAGACCGTCGCTTCATGCCTCCCTCGTGTAGAGGGAGATGGCACGGCGCAAATCGCGCGCCAAAGGCTTCCCCTTTGGGGAAGCTGTCAGCGGCAAAAGCCGCTGACTGATGAGGCCGCGCCGCATGGCGCGGTCTGCCTTTTGCGCCGCACTGCGAACAGAATTATTGTCAAAAAGAACATCCAAGCAAAAAGCCGCGAAATGGCTCCCCTTGGGCACCAAGGGGAGCTGGCTCGGCGTAGCCGAGACTGTAGGGATCGCCCGCGCCGCAAGGCGCGGTAGGGCTTTAACGCCGCACTTCGTATTGCTCCAAGCTCAATCAGTACACACCGCCAAACCACCCCGCCTCCTTGACTCTCCCAAAGGGAGATCCAAGCCCCACACACTACACATCATCAGGTGAAACCATGAAAAACACATCGCTTTGCTATATCGAGCGCGGCAGTGAATACCTCATGCTGCACCGCGTGAAAAAGGAAAATGACGAAAACCGGGACAAGTGGATCGGCATCGGCGGGAAGTTTGAGCCGGGGGAAAGCCCGGAGGAGTGCATGGCGCGCGAAATGCGCGAGGAAACCGGGCTGACGCCGACCGCGTGGCGCTATCGCGGGATAGTCACGTTCGTGTCCGACGAATGGGGCACGGAGTACATGCACCTTTTCACCTGCGACGCGTTCACCGGCACAATTCGCGAGTGCGACGAGGGCGACTTGGAGTGGATTGACCGCGAGGCGCTGTTGTCGCTGCCGATGTGGGAGGGAGACAAGATTTTCCTCCGCCTCATCGCCACCGACGCGCCCTTTTTCTCGCTCAAGCTCTGCTATTCCGGCGACAAGCTCACCCGCGCGGTGCTCAACGGCGAGATTATCGCATAATCAGCTCGACCTCGACTATTTTGTGCCCCTCGACCTTGAGTATGCGCGCTTGCGCCGGGCAGGTCGAGGCTCATGTCGTACACCCCGTCGCCCAGCACCATGCCCAGCGCCTAGAACGCCGCGCCCAGCGCAATTGCCCACTCCACAAGCGGCTCGGAAAAGCCGTCGGCGGCAAACGCACTGCCGAGAAAGCCGGAGAGCGTGATCGCAATTTGTATCGTGGACAAAAACCGCGCCGGCTCTGCCGTCAGCTTTTGCAGGCGGCGCGCCTTTCGGTTGCCCTGCGCGGCCATGCGCTCAAGCTTGGCGTCGTTCACGCTCAGCACGGCGATTTCCGCCCCGGTAAATATCGCGTTGAGCGCGATGAGAACAATCTGAACCAATAACAAAACAAAAATTGAGCTTTCCAAGAAATATATCTCCTTTTATGTGAAAAATGTTGCCTTGACAAAACGAAAAACAGCAGAACAAACCGCCCTGCGGCTAAAGCCGCAAGGGACGGTGTCTGCTGTTGTGTGTGATTATATAATTATATAATAAGAGTAAGCGTTACTGTCGCCATCGTCGTCCATAATGGGCGGGGTCACTCCGAAATCAGATATTGCTGCGTATTATAGCAGAGAGAGTCACGAAATGGTGTGCGATTTGTTAACCTTGCAGGTTCAAAAACTCGCGCATCGGCTCAATGTGGATGTGCTCATAGCCGCCGGAGCACTCGCCGTCGAGCGCCCAGAAAAGGTCGGGGGCGTTGTCAATCTCGATGGAGCCGGCTTGGAAAAAGGTGATGAGCGGGTTTGAATAATCCTGATTCAAAACGGCGGTGATGATGGAGTTGAGCTCAATGAGCGTCTCCGGCATCTTCACCAGCAGCACCTCGAAAAGACCGTCCGCCGTGTCCACCAAGTCGGCGGGCAGCTCGAACGTCCCGGCCACGAGGGTGGAATTGCACACCGCGCCGAAAATATAATCGTTTTCATAAACATTGCCGTTGGCCGTGACGCGGACATGCTGGGGCTTGATTTTGTACACGTCCTTTATCGCGTCGAGAATGTACGCGGTGTGGCCGAGGGCGTTTTTCATGCGCTGGTCGGTCGTGTATGACAGCCACGAGAACGCACCGAACGCCGCCACGTATGTGAAAAAGCTGTCCCCAAAGCGGCCGATGTCATAGCGGCGGCAGCTGCCTGCGGCGACGTTGGCCGCGGCGGTGGGAATGTCGGTGGATAGCTTGTGCGACATGGCAAAGTCGTTGGTGCTGCCGCAGGGGATATAGCCCAGCGGCACGTTGATCTCCTCTTTGGCAAGGCCGGTGATGGTCTCGTTGAGCGTCCCGTCTCCGCCGGTGCAGCACACAAGGTCATACTCCCTGCCGTAGCGCTGCACAAATTCCGTCGCCTCGCCTCGGCGCGAGGTGATGTAGGTGCTGACGGTGTATCCCGCGTCCATCAAACTGCGGATTACCCCCGTCAGGTGCTTGAGCACCAGCTTTTTGCCGGACACGGGGTTGATGATGAGCATGGCTTTTTTGCAAAGTGGCGTGGAAACGGTTTGCATTGGTTCTCCTTTCGATATATGAGGCGTGTGTCCAAAAAATCAAATCAAGGTGATTAAATCAAGCTGAATATGAAAAGGCAGAGATAGGCCGTCGGGATTGAAAACATCAGGCTGTCCACGCGGTCGAACATGCCGCCGTGCCCCGGAATGAGGTTGGAAAAGTCCTTCACACCTATCATGCGCTTGATGAGCGACTCGGCGAGGTCGCCGATTTGGCCGAGGGTCGATGCCAGCGCGCAGGTCACCATGCACTGCCACAGCGCAACGCCCTTGCACAGCGCAGGTATATAATATATGATGACGCCCGCAATAATTGCCGAAATCAGGCCGCACACGCAGCCCTCGACGGTTTTGTTGGGGCTGACGTCGGGTGCAATGTGGTGCTTGCCGAAGCGCTTGCCGCCGAAAAGGGCAAAGCTGTCGCACACCCAGGTGGAAAGGCAGGCCAGCACCAGCGTGTCCAGCCATTTCGGGCTGACGGCGATCATCATCATCACGCCGAAAATGAACCCCGGATACGCCAAGCCCATGATGGTGTAAACCGCGCCGTCGCCGGAGACGCGGTGGCGCAAAATGCCGTCGGTCAGCGCGAGATAAATGCTGCCGGCCATGCACGCGATATAGGCAATTGCGCCCGCGTGGCAAAGCGTCAGCACGGCCTGCGCGCCGATATAGGTGTACATCACCCACGCCCCGCAGTTGACGCCCAGCTTTTCGTAGTTGCGGCTGAGCTCGTATGTGCACAGTATGCCCGCCGCGGCGAAAAACAGCACGCGCGTGGCCGTGGAAAGGAACACGCAGGTCACTGTGATGACAATCAGAACGGCGGCGGAAATAACACGTTTTTTCACTTTATCCCTCATTCTTTAAGGTTTTATTAAGTCTGTCCGTATGATATCACAAATCTCGCCCCCGCTCAATACAGAGCTTTGCATTTTTGCCCGACATCGACATTTTTGACCGCATATTTAACACTTTGTTAATTAAGCAGTTGCGAGCGGGCGAAAGCTGTGGTATATTATTATCAACAAATCTTGATAGAAAAAACAAGGGGGAACACAAGATGTACGAAAACAAGAAAATCTATATGGCGCGCTCTGATAAGCCGCTTTATCTCCTGCCCGCAATGGCCAACCGCCACGGGCTTATCGCGGGCGCAACCGGCACGGGCAAAACCATCACCATGAAGGTCATGGCCGAGTCCTTTTCCGACATGGGCGTGCCCGTTTTCATGGCGGACATCAAGGGCGATTTGACCGGCATGTGCCGCCCCGGCGCAGACAGCGCCGACATGCGCGAGCGCATTGCGCGCTTCGGCCTCGACGGCTTTGATTACCGCGCCTATCCCACCCGCTTTTGGGACATTTTCGGCGAAAACGGCGTGCCAGTGCGCGTGGCCGTGTCGGAGATGGGGCCGGTGCTGTTGAGTCGTCTGCTGGGGCTGACCGAGGTTCAGCAGGGCGTGTTGAACATCGTTTTCCGCGTCGCGGATGACAATGAGCTGCTGCTCATTGACCTTAAGGATCTGCGCGCCATGGTGCAGTTCGTCGGCGAGCACCGCGCCGAGTACACCACGCTTTACGGCAACGTCTCCTCCGCCAGCATCGGCGCGATTCAGCGCGCGCTTCTCGCCTTTGAGGATGAGGGTGGCGAGCTGTTCTTCGGCGAGCCGAGCCTCAATATCAAGGACTGGATGCGCACCGATTCCGACGGGCGCGGTTACATAAATGTCCTCTCCTCCCAGCGCCTCATCCAAAGCCCCACGGTATACGGCACGTTCCTGCTGTGGATGCTCACCGAGCTTTTTGAAAAGCTGCCCGAGGTGGGCGACCTCGAAAAGCCGCGCATGATATTCTTCTTTGACGAGGCGCACCTGCTGTTCTCCGACTGCCCCAAGGCGCTGGTTCAGAAAATCGTGCAGGTCGTCAAGCTCATCCGTTCCAAGGGCGTGGGCGTGTATTTCATCAGCCAAAGCCCGTCCGACATCCCCGCCGATGTCCTTGCGCAGCTTTCAAACCGCGTTCAGCACGCTCTGCGCGCCTACACCCCCGCCGAGCAAAAGGCCGTTCGCGCCGCCGCGAAGGCGTTCCGCGAAAATCCCGCCTTTGACACCGAGGAAACTCTCATGCAGCTCGGTGTTGGCGAGGCGCTGGTCAGCTTCTTGGATGAGGACGGCATACCCACCGTCGTCGAGCGGGCGAACATCCTCCCGCCGCAAAGCCTCATGGGTGCGGCAGAGGCCGACGTTGTCGCGCGTCTCATCGCCGCCGACGAATTTGACCTGAAGTACCGCGAAAACGTTGACCGCGAATCCGCCTTTGAGATAATCACCGCCGCCAACGAAGAGCTGGAGCAGCAGCGCCTTGCCGAGGAGGCCGAGGCACAGCGCGAAAAGGAAGAGGCCGAGGCCGAGAAACAGCGTCAGAAAGAAGAGGCCGAGGCCGAAAAGCAGCGTCAAAAAGAAGAGGCTGCCGCCGAAAAGCAGCGTCTGAAAGAGGAAGCCGCGGCGGAGAAGCAGCGCCTCAAGGAGGAGGCCGCCGCCGAGAAACAGCGCCTCAAAGAAGAAGCCGCCGAGGAAAAGGCGCGCCAAAAAGAGGCCGAAAAGAAAAAGAAGGTCGCCCAGCGCGCCGTGACAAACGCCGCGTCCTCGGTTGCCTCGTCTCTGAGCACCAACCTCGTCAATTCCGTGCTCGGCGGCAAGCAAAAGAGCACCAAGGCCATCGCCGGTCAGGCCGCCAAGCGCGCCCTCAGCTCCGTCGCCCGCGACGGCTCCAACGCCATAATCCGCGGCCT
>CAZXVA010000066.1:0-8194 GCA_964644305.1 uncultured Oscillospiraceae bacterium | reverse complement strand
CGATTTGGACGCCGACATCACCGGCCCCTCCATCCCCAAATCCTTCGGCGTGACGCAGCACTGCGTCGGCACGGACGAGTATAGTCTCCCCGTCACCACGCACACCGGGCTTCAGATTATGTCCATCAACCTCATTTTGCAGGATGAGCGCGAGCCGGTCGTGTGGCGCGGCCCTGTCATCGCGGGCGCCGTCACCCAATTTTGGACGGACGTCATGTGGCAGGATGTTGACTACATGTTCGTCGATATGCCCCCCGGAACGGGCGACGTGCCCCTCACGGTGTTCCAGTCCCTGCCCGTTGACGGCATCGTCATCGTCACCTCGCCGCAGGATCTTGTCGGCATGATCGTCGCCAAGGCTGTCAAAATGGCCGAGATGATGAACATTCCCGTCCTCGGAATTGTTGAGAACATGTCCTATTTCAAGTGCCCCGAATGCGGCAAGGAGCACACTATTTTCGGCGACAGCAAGGTCGCGCAGGTTGCCGAGGAGTTCGGCATCGCGCACCATGCGCGCCTGCCCATTGACCCCGTCATCGCCACCATGGTCGACGCCGGTGAGGTCGAGTATGTCAGCGGCGAGCATATTGCCCCCATCGCCGACGTGATTGAAAAAGGAGAGCAGTGATCAAATGATAATTGCGGTTGCATACGATAACGGCCAAATCGGCGAGCATTTCGGCCACGCGCAGATGTTCGCGTTCTATGATTATGACATAAATGACCTCACCAAGTGCACCAAGCGCCTCGTTGACGCGTCCGAACTCCACGGCCATCAGGCCATGGCCGAGCTCATGCGCGACAACGGCGTCGCCGCCGTCCTCTCCGGCAGCATGGGCACCGAGGCCAAGCGCCAGCTTTTGAGCTTCGGCATTGTCCCCGTTTCCGGCTTTTGCGGCGATGCGGACACCGCCGCCGACATGCTCATCACCGGCCAGCTCCCCATTGACGGCGGCGAGGAAGGCAACTGCTCCGGCGGTTGCGGCGGCTGTGGCGGCTGCGGCGGCCACGACGACGAAGGCGGCTGCTCCTGCGGCTGCGGCTGTCACTGATATAATAAGCCCACAAAATCCCACGGCTCAGCCGTGGGATTTTTACGTGCGCTGCGCTTCGAGCCGGCGGCACAATCGCACCGGGTAATATCGCCGCGCGAATTGGTCTTTCGGTCTGTTGTTATCGCGGCGAATTGCTGATAAACTGAACACAAAGATTATACTGCGGGAGGAATACCCATGGACAAGCTTGTTTGCGTGGAAGAGCATTATTCATCACCGGCGATAAAGGCGAAAACTCAGAAAATCATCGGGGCGGAGGGCGCGGCCTTGGCAAGCGCGACGGAGACCGACCGCCTTGCCGCCGACTTGGGCGCGGGGCGCATCGCGTACATGGACGCCGTCGGCGTCACCACCCAGCTTTTGAGCTGTGCCGACGAATATCCGTCGCTTTTGCCGCCGCAGTATGCCGCGCGGCTTTGCCGCGAGCTCAACGACGAAATGCACCGCGCCGCCGAGGCTCAGCTCGGCCGCTATGCCTGCCTTGCCGCCCTGCCCCTCGGCAGCCCCACCATGGCCGCCGACGAGCTGGAGCGCTGCGTGAAAGAGCTTCATTTTGCCGGGGCTATGCTCATCGGCCACTATGAAAGCCGCCCTTATGACGACGAATGGTATTTCCCCATTTTCCGCAAGGCCGAGGAGCTGGACGTGCCGGTTTACATGCACCCGTGCAGGGTTGACCCCGCTATTGCCGACAAGTATTATAACGGCGCATGGTCGCCGCAATGCGCCGCGCTCCTTTCCGGCTTCGGCATCGGCTGGCACTATGACGTGGGTATGCAGGCCGTCAGAATGATGCTCGCGGGCGTGTTTGACCGCTTGCCGCGCCTCAAAATCATACTCGGCCATTGGGGCGAGGTCGTGGCGTTTTATATGCACCGCCTGGATGAGATTCCCCAAGCCGTCACGCGCCTGAACAAGCCCCTCAGCCGATATTTCAAGGAGAATGTGTACGTCAACCCCTCCGGCATGATGTATGAAGAGCAATTTCGCTTCTGCATGGACACCTTCGGTGCAGAGCACATCCTCTGGGGCGAGGATTACCCCTATCGCAGACCGGATAACATCCGCACCATGCTCGAAAAGCTCGAAATCTCCGAGTCGGAGCGCGACAAAATCGCATATCTCAACGCCCAAAAGCTTCTGCATTTATAAAAAATCGGTGGTCGAAAAGACCACCGATTTTTGCGTATATTTGCTTATTACAGCAGGTTTTCAAACAGCGGATTCTTGTGCGAGAACATATCCCACATTCTCTCGGCGTCCGCCATGGCCACGCTGAAGGTGTATTCGTCCTTGAGCGCAAGCTCGGAGTTGGCATAGCCTATCTCCTCCTCGCCCGCTTCGAGCTTCGCGACAACGGCGTCGGCAAACTCGTCCACGTTCACGCCGTTTTTCTGCATGCCGGGGCCGGCGAGGTCGGTGTCCACCATCGGCGGGAGAATCTCCACCACCTTCACGCCCGTGTTGCGCAGCTGCAAACGCAGCGAGCGGGTGAAAAAGTGAATGCCGGTCTTCGTCGTGGTGTAAATGGGCACCCAAACCGCGGGCATGATGCCAAGGCGCGAGGACACGTTCACAATCGTTCCGCCGTGCTTGACGAAATACGGGGCAAACAGCATGGAAAGGTGGATGGGCGCTTCGAGATTGGTGTTGATCTCGGCCTGAACCTTGGCAAAGTCGTTGTCCTCAAGGCTGAGGTTAATGGGGCGCTGAATCCCGGCGTTGTTGATGACGGCATTCACCTCCGGGTATTCCGCCGTGACCCAGTTGAAAAGCTCTTTGCGAGCCTCGGCGTCGGAAATGTCGCAGCCCTTCACGATGAGCTCGGGGCACTTTTCCTTGGCCGCTTCAAGCTTGGCGACATTGCGCCCGACGATGATGACCTTGCTGCCCGCCGCGACAAGGCGCGTGGCCAGCGCAAAGCCGATGCCGCTGCCGCCGCCGGTCAGGAGTATGGTGTTTCCGGAAAGCTTCATGCCTCAAACCTCCCCGTCGTAGTTGTACACGGGCAGACCCATCTTTTTCAGCTCTCTTGCGATGTGGTCTTCCATGGTGTACGCCGGGCGGCCGAGCAGCCACTCAAGCACGTTCTTGTTCGCGGCAAAGCCGTAATCATTGTAAACATCGCGTATCGCAAGTGCGCCGCGGCGGGAATAGCTGTCGTTGCCGCTGTTGATGAAGTTCTCGAAAACGCCGGAGAACATGTGCTTGCGGTCATACCAAATGGTCTCGAAGTCCTTGCCGGACATCTTTTTGAGCATGTCGGCAATCTCGTTTATGGACAGATAGCTCGGCCCGCACAGCTCATAGGTGGCGAACTGATGCTTCTCGCCCTCGCGCAGCACCACCGCCGTGGCCTCCGCAACGTCCAGCACGTCCACATAGCCGAGCTTTCTGTCAAGCGGCTTCCAGTTTTCGTACTTGCCGGAGTTGAGAATCAGCGGCACAATGACGTTGTAAGAATAGTGCAGCGGCTGGAGAATGGTGAAGTTCCAGTTGTTTTTGAAGCCGACCAGCTTCAAATGCTCCTCGATGACAAGCTTTTTCTGGTGCTGCAAAAGCCCGGAAAGGTTCGGGTGCGTGACGGACAGCTGCACGAACTGCCCCACGCCCTCTTCCAGCGCGCAGTCGATTGCCAAAATGCCGAGCTCATCCTCGTCAAAGAGCATCATGGGCGGCACGTAGGCCACCTGATCGCAGCCGCGCATAACACTTCTGACAAAGTCCTCGTCGCGCATGTCGCCTATCATGACTTCCTTGATGCCCTCGTTGAGCAGGGTTTCCACCTTTGGGTTGATGTCCGTTGCACGGACGTCAAAGCCCTGCTTGGCGAGCACCGTCGCCACCACGTGGCCGACCTTGCCCATCGCGCTTGTTACCAATACCATAATTCATATTCTCCTTTCGATTTTTTGCTTATTTTCGATATGTTTGCACTTTATGCGCCGAAAACGCTTTTTCCGCCGACGGTGACGCTCTTGATTTTCGCCATGTCGCCGATGCTCTTGGTGGGGTCGCCGTCGATGAGCAGAAAGTCTGCGTACCTGCCCGGCTCTATGATGCCGGTGTCCTTGAGGGCGTAGCTGTCCGCCGTGATGCCCGTTGCGCCCGCTATGATTTCCGTCGGCGTCAGCCCTGCGGCGTTCATCAGCTCCATTTCATAATGCAAGCCCTTGCCGAACTTGACCCACGGCAAGAAGATGATGTTGCTCGCGTCCGTGCCCACCATCAGCGGCACGCCCGCCTCGTGCAGCATCTGCACGCATTTGACGGAGTTTTGATAGTCCTGCTTTTTGTACCCGTAGATGGGAATGTCCGCAAAGCCCTTCATCATTGCCAGCGTCGGGACGCACGGCGCGCCGTGTGCGGCGACTTTGTCCACCATGTCCGCCGTCATCGCGGCCTCAAGCGGCACATGGATGTGAATGTCCACACCCGCCGCAATGGCAACCTCCATCGCCGGCACGGACACCGCGTGGCATGCAACCAGCTTGCCGTGCTTGTGGGATTCCTTCACAATGTCCATCACCACGTCGTCGCGGATGATGGTCTTGGCCATCATGGGCTTGTGCTCGATGATTATTTTGATGTACTCCGCGCCGTTTGCGATTTCGGTCTCCACGAATTCCTTCGCGTCGGTCACGAAACCCAGTGCGCGGTTATACGTGGAGTAAACGCGCCCCTCTTTGTTTTGGCGAATGGCGTTGGGCGACTGAATGGACATCGCGCCCGTCACGCCGCTTTTCAGGTTTGCGCGCACGTTGCGCATCTGGGTGACGTGGCAGTGCCCGTCGATAAGCCCCGGCATCATGAACGCGCCCTTGGCGTCAATGACCTGCTCGGCCTCGCACTCGGCAGCAAAGCGCTCGCCATTGATGTAAACCGTCGTCTTCTCGCTCAGCTCTTTTCCGTCGAAAAGGCGCACATTGGTAATTGCTTTTGTTCCCGGCATAATCAAATCTCCTTTCCCGGTGTGTGTATTTTTATGCTGTGTTTATTTTATAACAATCACCCGCTTTTGTCTTTATACCGGGAACGAGAATCGCACAGCGTGTTTTTCTTGCTTTTTTGTGATGAAAGCACTATACTGAAAGCATAGAACGGAGGTGCGCGGCATGAAGCTGAATTTGTGGGTCATTGCGGACAGCTTGCGGGATTTCAACGCCGTTGCGCGCATTGAGGGCGCGCCGGCGGATATTGAGGGCATGCGCGTGGCAAGCGGGGGCGAAAGCGCCCTTGAATCGCGGTATGTATATTTGTGCTCTGAGCCTGATGGCGTCCGCCTGAAAAACGGCGGGAATGAGCTTTTCCTGCCGGGGGCGGACGCGGGACAAGTGATGAACGTGCTCCTTGCCGCATTTGAGGCGTTCAACGCGTTTCAATCGCGCCTTGACGCGCTCTCGGCGGAGCGGGATTTGGCGGCAATTTTGAATCTCGGCGGGGAAAGGCTTGAAAACCCGCTCATGCTCTCCGACGCGGCGGGCAATGTCCTCGCCATGAGCGCCCGTTTCCAAGCCGAGGACATCAACCCCTATTGGGTCACGGCCAGAGACAGCGGCCACATCCCCCTTGAAGTGCTCAGCGCGCCCATGTTTGATGAGCACAACCGCCTCCATTCGTGGAACGACGCCCCCACGCTTTTCCACACGCAGGACGGGGATCGGCTCATCGGCTCGTATATCTCCGCGGGCGGAAAGCGCGCGGCCGGGCTTGGCCTGTGGGAGCATGCCCGCCCCATCCGACCCGGCGACATGCTCGTTTTCACCGCGCTGTGCGGCGCGATCGCCTCTGCCCTGCAAGAGAAAACGGCGGAGAGCACCGGCCGCGCCGTGACGGACATTTTCCGCGATATTTTGGACGGGAAAAAGATTGAAAGCGGCCTGCTTTCCCGCATCGAAATTGCCTGCAAAACGCCGTGGCGTCTCGTCCTCATCGCAAACCCCTTCCGCGCCGACAGTATATATAAGCAAAGTCTCCTCCGCCGCTTGGAGCGCTACCCCCGCCCCAATATTTCTTTCCTCTATGATAATCACGTCTTGGTGCTCATCGCCGAAAAGGACGCCGAAGCGCTTGCGGATTCGATATCGAGCGAAAACGGCAAGCTGTATTATCAAATCGTCCTCTCCCTGCCCTTTGACGCGCTGGCCGACCTGCCCGCGCGATATCAGCAGTGCGTTTTCGCCATGCAGCAAACGGGCGAGCAGCCCGGCATATATCGCGGCGAGGACTATGCGCTCTCTTTCCTCGTCTCCCGCTTCGCCCGGCTCAATCAAGAGCAAAATCTCGCTCACCCCGCCCTCGCCGCCCTCCGCCGTCACGACATGGAGAAAAACACCGAGTATTATAAAACCCTTTTCGTCTATCTCCTGCATGAAAGAAGCATCCTCCTCGGCGCCGCCGAGCTGCACATCCACAAAAATTCGTTCCTGTACAGAATCCAAAAAATCCGCGAAATGATAAACGCCGATCTGGACGCCCCCCAAGAGCGCGCCTATCTCCTGCTGTCGTATTATATCGAGCAAGCGCAAAGCCCCCGTTGAAAACGGGGGCTTACCCACACAACTCACGCCGAGATGTTCTTTTTGATTTGGTTTATTGCGTTTTTTTCCAGGCGCGAAACCTGGGCCTGCGAAATGCCGACGGCCTTGGCCACCTCCATTTGCGTCCGCCCGTCGTAAAATCTCAGCGCGAGAATGCGCTTTTCGCGTTGGGTCAGGCGGCGCATTGCCTCCTCCAGCGCAATCTGCTCCAGCCACTGCTCGTCGGTGTTTTTCGTGTCGCCTATCTGATCCATCACCGTCGCGCTCTCGCCCGCGTCGGAGAACACCGGCTCATACAGCGACACCGGGTCGCATATCGCCTCCATCGCGAAAACCACGTCCTGCCGCGCTATGCCAAGCTCCTTGGCAATGGTCTCCACGTCCGGCTCGCGCCCGTTGTCGTTGGTCAGGCGCTCTTTGGCCTGCAAAACCTTGTACGCCGTGTCGCGCATCGAGCGCGACACGCGTATTGCGCTGTGGTCGCGCAAAAACCGCCTCAGCTCGCCCGCAATCATCGGCACGCCGTAGGTCGAAAACTGCACATTTTGGTTCAGGTCAAAGCAGTCAATGGCCTTGATAAGCCCGATGCAGCCGACCTGAAAAAGGTCATCCATGCTCTCGCCGCGGTTGGCAAATTTCTGCACCACGCTCAGCACCAGCCGCAAGTTGCCGGAAATCAGCTCCTCGCGCGCCGCCGCGTCGCCCTCCTGCGCGCGTTTCAAAAGCCGCCGCGTCTCCTCGCCGCGCAGCACCGGCAGCTTAGCCGTGTTTACCCCGCATATCTCAACTTTTCCCTGCATTCGTCTCTCCGTTTCCACGCCTCGGCGCTGTCACCGGGACGCTTACTTTGTCTTTCTATTATTTCCCGTCGCGGAAAAATTCATGCAGACTGCCTGTTGCGCTCGTGCGCGCCGTGGTATATAATGATGTGACCAAATCGGAAAGGACGTGCACAAAGTGAGAGTATCGACGAAAAAGCTGATAGTTTCGGCGCTTTTGGTGGCGCTGGACGTGCTTTTCGTGCGCGTGCTTGCGCTCAACACGCCCATCATGAAGCTCGGCTTCGGCTTTGCCGCCGTCGCCGTGGGCGCAATGGCCTACGGGCCTTTATGGGCGGGTGTCATCGCCGCGCTCGGCGACCTTTTGGGCAGCCTCATTTTCCCCACGGGGGCGTATTTCCCGCCGTTCACGCTGTCCGCCGCGCTCACGGGCGTCATTTTCGGCCTCGCGCTTTATAAGCGCCCCGCCGGCCTCAAATCCGCGCTCTTTGCCGGGGGCGGGAACGTGCTGCTGGTGTCATATCTCATCAATTCCGCGCTCATCGCGTGGCTGACGGGCACGCAGTATGCCGAAATGCTTGCCGTGCGCGCCATTCAGCTTGCCGTCATGCTGCCCACGCAGTGCGCGGTGATATATTTCCTCGCCAAGGCCGCGCCCGTGCAGGCCGTGATAAAAAATATTTCGCCCGGCGGCAAATAAACCCTTGACACGCGGCGAAATATAGTGTATATTATCTGAGCGCTCCGAAGACAGCAGGTGGCCTTGGCCGTAAATCCTGCCGAGGACATCAACAATATCTTGATTGTTTTTGTGTCCTTG
>CAZXVA010000065.1:0-8619 GCA_964644305.1 uncultured Oscillospiraceae bacterium | reverse complement strand
GTTGTTGTCCATGGCGAGGCTTGTGGCAGTGGAGTCCATGACGGCGAGATGGCGGGAGAGGACTTCGTCGTAGCTGATCTCGTCAAACTTCACGGCAGTTGAATCCTTGCGGGGGTCGGCGGAGTAAACGCCGTCGATGTTCTTGGCAAGGAGTATCGCGTCGGCGCCGATTTCGGCGGCGCGGAGAGCGGCGGCGGTGTCGGTGGAGAAGAAGGGCATGCCCGTGCCGCAGCCGAAAATGACGATTCTGCCGTTTTCAAGGTGCTCGATGGCCTTTTTGGTGTCATATCTTTCGCCAACGCCCTGAATGTCAACGGCGGTCATAACGCGCGCGTCCGCACCGAGCTGCTTAAAAACATCCGCCACGGCAAGGCAGTTCATCGCCGTGGCAAGCATGCCCATGCGATCCGCGCTCACGCGCTCGATGTGCCCCGCGCCGTCCTTGACGCCGCGCCAGAAGTTGCCGCCGCCGATGACGATGCCGAACTGAACGCCGCTCTCGGCCGCCGACTTTATCGCCGAGCACACGCGCAGAACGAAGTTGAAATCATAGCCGGTTTTGTTGTCCGCGGCAAGCGCCTCGCCGCTGATTTTTATCAAAACGCGCTTATAAATATTGCTCATTATCTTCTCTCCTTATATATCAAGAATGCCCATAATCACGATGCCGACCACGACAAGCGCGATGGAAAGGTAATGCTTTTTGGAAAGCTTTTCTTTGAGGAAGATGCGCCCCCATATCACCGACGCCACGCAGTAAGACGAGATTATCGGCGCGGCAAAGGCGACGTGCTCGGTGTCGGCAAGGGCGTAAATATAAAAGAACTGGCCAATCGTTTCAAACACGGCGCCGGTATACTTCGGGGCTTCCTGCTTGGGGATAAGACGTTGCTTTTTCACGCCGAGGACGTAGATTGCGCTGATGATGCCGACGAAAAGGAAGGTCAGCTCATAGGCCACGTTGGCCGAATCCTCGTTCAAAACCTCCAGCACGCGGCTGTCGGCAAAGGTGCCGAGGGCGTCGAGAAGGCAGTATATGATAGGTATGGTGATGGCAAGCCAGCTTTTGGCGTAATGGTGGTTTGATTCATCCTGACGGGCGCGGCGAAGCTCTTCGTCCTCATTGGCCTCGGTGATGCCCAGCGCGATGACACCCAGGCACACAAACGCCACGGCCGCAAGCGCCAGCGGCGGCAGCTCATCGCTGATGCCCGCGGTGGCAAAGGTCAGCACGGCGACGACCGCGCCGGAGGAGTTGCAAATCGGCGAGGAGATGGAAAGCTCAATATACCTCAGCCCCAAATAGCCCATGGCCATCGAGCTTATGTACAAAAGCGAGACCGGGAGATAGGTCAGCAAGATTTCGCCGCTTATCTCCACACCGCCGATGAATATTTCATACGCGGCATGAAGCCCCATCACAACGCCCACCGCCGTGACCATTTTGAGGTGGCTGTATTTGTCCGTTGCGTCCTGACAGCCGATTTTCGAGAACAAATCAGACCCGCTCCAGCACAAAAGCGCGATCAGCGCAAACCAAAACCACATGGTTGCATCATACCTTTCTATTTTCATTCGCGGCGGCGTTCCGCCGGGATTGCACAAAGATTTTACCACAGGATATTGTTTTTGACAATTCCCCAATTGACAAATTATCGCCCCGGCGGCGCGGTATAATGCGGGCATGAAGGTCGTTTACATAGACACGCTTTTTATAACCAACCTCGCCGCGGACTATCTGCTGCTGCTTTTGTCGGGTCAAGTGTGCGGCGTGATTCTCAGGCGGCGGCGATATCTCATCGCCGCCGCGCTGGGGAGCGTTTACGCCGTGGCGGTGTATCTGCCGGGGGCGGGCGCGCTGGCACTCCCGGCGGCGAAGCTCGGCGCGGGGCTGGTGATGGCCGCCGTGGCATACGCAGGAGAGGCGCGCCGGCTGCGCTGTGCGGCGGTGTTCATGGCGGTGTCGGCGGCGTTCGGCGGGTTTATGTGGGCAATTGAGCTTGCCGGGGGGCATCCGGCGTTTGACGCGCGGACGCTCATCGTGTCGTTTGCGGCATGCTATGTGCTGCTGTCGTGGGTGATGCGGCGGCGGGGCGCGGCGCTTGCACTGCCGAGGGCGCGCGTTGTGCTCACGCTGGGTGAGCACAGCGCGGAGTTCACCGCCCTTGTCGACAGCGGCAACGCCCTCACCGACCCCGTCAGCGCCCTGCCGGTGATGGTGGTGTGCCCGCACGTCGCCGCGCCCTTGCTGGGGGTGAGTGAATCCGCGCTGTGCGCGGACGCCGTCGCGCTTCTTGAGCGCGCGCTCGACGGGCGCGCGAAACTCCGCCTTGTCCCCTATTCCGCCGTCGGCGGGGCGGGGCTGCTGGCGGCGTTCAGGCCGGACAGCGTGACGGTAAACGGCGAAAAGCGGGAAATGCTGGCCGCGATAAGCCCCGCCGTGGCGGGCGACGGGTACGACGGGATTATATGAAATCGGAGGATTTGAAATGTTATGTAAACCGCAAATAGTCTTTCTGCGTGAGCAGCTTTTGAACATACTGGGGCTGACGCCGCCGTCGGTGTTTTATATCGGCGGCAGCGACACCTTGCCGCCGCCCTTGGAGCGCAGCGAGGAGGAAAAGGCCGTGGCGGGCGCGGAAAGCGGCGACGCCGAGGCCAAAAAGCGGCTCATTGAGCACAACCTGCGCCTCGTGGTGTACATCGCCAAGCGTTTTGAAAACACGGGGATAAACATCGAGGATTTGATATCCATCGGCACAATCGGGCTTATCAAGGCTGTGAACACCTTCAACTCGTCGAAAAACATAAAGCTCGCGACCTACGCCTCGCGCTGCATTGAAAACGAAATTCTCATGTACTTGCGCAAGATAAGCTCACAGCGCACGGAGATAAGCTTCGACGAGCCGCTCAACACCGACTGGGACGGCAACGAGCTGCTTTTGTCCGACATTCTCGGCACGGACGAGGACGAGGTCGCCCGCCCGCTGGAGGACGACGCCGACCGGCAAATGCTCATGCAGGCCATTTCCACCCTCTCCGAGCGCGAGAAAACGATAATCATAATGCGCTTCGGCCTCGCCGCCGGGCGCGAGTACACTCAAAAAGAGGTGGCCGAAATAATGGGCATCTCCCAAAGCTACATCAGCCGCCTCGAAAAGCGCATAATCGAGCACCTGAGGAGAGAAATGACAAAGCTGCTGCAAGTGTAAGGGTGCGGAAAAAAGCACGGCATTTCATACTCTGCCGTGCTTTTGGGTTTATTATTCTCGCCTGTTCAGTTTTTCTTTTCCGTATTCTTTTTATACAGCGTCCACAGGCCCTTCAGCAAGAGGTCGTTGTCGCAGATTATTTCGCGCTTGCAGTGGGGGGTGACAAATTGGGCGATGCCGCCGGTGGCGACGAGGGTGCACTTTTCGCCGAGCTCGGCCTCCATGCGCTCGATCATGCCGTCGATCATCGCCGCCGTGCCGTACACCGCGCCGGAGCGCATGGAGTCGACCGTGTTTTTGGCGATGCACGCCTTGGGGGCGGTGATGGCGATTTCCGGCAAGAGGCTCGCGCCCGCGGAAAGCGCGGCATAAGAAAGCTTCACGCCCGGAATTATCGCGCCGCCGAGATAGCAATTGCCGCTGTCGATGGCGACGATGGTGGTGGCCGTGCCCATATCGAGGACTATGCAGGGTGTGCCGTAATACTGCACGGCGGCCACGCTGCCCACGACGATGTCACCGGCGAGAGTGCCGGGGTCGTCAATGCGGACGTTCAGCCCGGTTTTTATGCCGGGGCCGACCATCATGCACTCGCACCCCGTGACAAAGCGCACGGCCTCTTGAAGCCGCCGCGTCACCGGCGGCACGACCGAGGACATTATCGCGCCCTCGAACGCCTTGGCGTCGATGGAGTAAATCTCCAAAATATCTTTGAGCTTGATGGCGTATTCGTCGCCGGTCATGTTCGCGTCCGTCTGAATGCGGACGACATTGATGATTTTCCCGTCCTCTATGCAGCCGAGGACTATGTTGGTGTTGCCGACATCGAGCGCAAGTATCATTTTTTGTCCCTGCCTTTTGCGTATTTCACTATGGTGGTTATGCCGGAGGCGAGCACAAGGTTCACCGCCGTCTCGACGAGGAAATTAAGCCCCGTGAGGCCGAAAATGACATAGTACAAAAGCCCCTGCCCGCTCGCCCAGGTTTCGAGCGCGGAGGTGAAGAAGAGCAGCATGCCGACGATGAACACGCCGGTGTTCACCACGGGGCAGACAATGCCCGCCGCAATGACGGCGAGGTGCTCATTCTTGCGCGCGAGGGCGGTGTACACCAGCCCGGAGACCCAGCCGGCGGCCAAGCCCTTCAAAACGCACACAGCCACACAGGCCACGGGCGAGATGCCCATGAGGTAAATGACCGTGCCGCCGTCAAAGCCGGTGAGGCCGATGACGAGCGTGACAAGGCCGAAAAACGCGCCGAGCTGTGCGCCCATGTCCGCGCCGAACAGCGCCGCGCCGATGATTATGGGCACGAGGGCGAGCGTAATCGGGAACGGGCCGAAGCGCACGACGTTGCCAAGCAAGGCCAGCACAACGATGAGCGCGCCCAAAATGCCGCGCGCGGCCATGCGGCTGACGGAATAGTCAGGTGCTTTCTTTTTCATATTCAATTCCTTTCTGCTGTCGCTCCGGTCAAGCCGGATGCGGCGCAAGTTAATAATAATATCTGCGCGGCGTGATGTCAACAAAAAATGAGCACCGGGGTTGAGTCCGGTGCTCGGTGATTCAATTGGCCACGCCGTGATGCATGCAGGGGGATGAAAGGTCGAGGGCTTTGAAGGTGTATCCATTCTCCGCGCCCCATTGCAGCACGGTCTCCACGGCGTTGACGCTGAACTCCTTGATGTCGTGCTGGAGCACCACGGCACAGCTTTTGCCCGCGCAGCCGGAGATGATGTTTTCCACGACGCGTTGGGTGCTGCGCGTCTCGCCCGCGTCGCCGCTGGTGACGTTCCAGTCGAAATAGCGATACCGCATGGTCTCAAGGCGCGCCGTGAGGCGGCTCATTATGCCGCGGTTGAAGCAGCTGACGGTGTTGGAGCTGCCGCCGGGAAAGCGGCAGAGCTGGGTGTAGCTGCCGGTGAGGGCGTAAATCATGTCCTCGGTGCGGCTGAAATCGTCGAAGAACGCGTCCTCGGAGGAGTAAATCGTGCCGTATTCGTGGGTGTAGGTGTGCACGCCGATGGCGTGACCCTCGCTGTGGGCGCGGGTGATGGCGGCGCGGTATTTTTCGCGGTTGCCGGTGACGAAAAACGTCGCTTTCGCGCCGTATTCGGCCAGCACGTCCAAAAGCGCGTCGGTGTACGGGCCGGGGCCATCGTCAAAGGTGAGGTAGATGACCTTGTCCTCGCGCACTTCCGGCGGGAGGCTTTGCCCGGCGACGGTGACGCGCCGCTCGGCGCGAACCTCGTCCCCGTCGGCGTTCGCGACGGAGTAAACCACGGTGTACTCCCCCGGCGTGTCGGGGCGGAGGTCGCCGCCGACGGTGAGGTATTCGCCGAGGTCGTTGCCGTGCTCGTCATAGGCGGCGCAGCCGGGGTCGTCGTAGCGCGGGCGGGCGCTGATCGTGACGGCGGCATCGCCGAAAAGCGTGAGCGCGGGACAGGCCACGGTGTAATTCGGCTTGCGCTCGACGCCGGCGCGGTTTCCGGCGGCGTCGGTGACAGTGTATATGATGCGCCCGGCCTCGCGCGTGACCTCAACGGCGGCGGTGAGGTCGCCGTCGTGCGCGTCAGCGGCGGAGTAGCCCTCCTCGACGTAACCGTCGAGCCAATTGGGGCGGTATGAGCTGTCATAATGCAGGGTGATGACGGGCGGGGTGGTGTCCACGACGTTCACGACGCGCTCGGCGATGTAGTCGTGGGATTTATAGCGCGCGGTGTAGGTGAGAGTATAGCGGCCGAGGTGGAGCGTGTCCACCTCGCCGCGCGAGTTGACGCGCAGTGGGCGCGAGAGCGTGTACTCCCCCACGGCGGACGCGCTCACGCCGGGGTCGGTGAAGCGTTGGCCGTATTCCACGGTGATTTCGTCGCCGCCGTCGAGCTTGAAGCGCACGTGGCGGTTATCCAGCAGGAAAAACACCCCCAGCGCGAGGATGAGCACAAACACCGCCGCAGAAACCAGCGCCGCGTCGGCCGTGCGGCTGCGCCGCAGGGTGTCAAGAAGCTTTTTCATATCTCTTTCTTTGCCTCCGATAAAAGACAGACCACGGGGCTGTCAATAGACGCTGTTATAGACGCTGTTATTATCCGTTTTGTTTCGGGAAAATATGCGGCAAGGCGGAATTTGCGCGCCGGAGTGAGAGCAAGCGTAATTGTGCGCGGCATCCGCCGCGCACACTTTGAGGGGGTGAAACAAGCGTTTTGTTGGACAGCAGATAGTTTATTTCATCACTTTGTCAAGCAACGCTTGATAGCTGTCCACCACATCATAGACCACATTTCCGTTGCTGATGGCTTTGAAATGCTCTCTGGCGCAGTGAATCTTGGACTCTTCAACCAACCTGAGTTGCATGGAGGACATTGAACCTTTCGTCTCCGCGACGAAATAAATGTGCTTGACAGCGCCCTCATAGAAGGCAATTGCCCAGTCGGGGTTATAATGGCCAACCGGTGTGGAAATATAAAAGCTGTCCGGCAATTTGACATAAACCGCGACATCGGTGTTGATGTCCAAGTCCGAGGCAAAATCGCGCTCGTTGGCGGAATCATACACAATGTGGTCATAGAGATGCCGCTGCGCCTTCATCGCATTCGCGCCAAGCTTTCCCTTGATGGTCGGCTCGGTGAAAATATCCGTGTCATAGCGCTCATCCAAAACATTGTATGTAATATGCTGAATGATGGCGGTTGCCTTTTCGTCGTTGATAAGTGCGGCGGCTTTGATAATAAACTCTTCGGGGTTAAACTTGAACTGCTCAAAGACAGCTTTTTCAATGCCGGTGAGGATTTGGACAACAGCTTTGCGGGTCAATCCGGTTTCGGCAACAAGCTTTCCTATCAGGTCATACTTGACGCTGCTGTTTGCGTGGATGCGCTTGCTGCTGTCATAGATTGAAGACTTCGCCTTTGAAAACGCCTCGCCGCCGACAAGCGCTTCTTTCGACTTAATTTCATCCATTACTCCGGTTTCGACCTTGAAGAAAATTTTGGAGACATGCAAATTGCTGTTGATTGCGGTAATAGCTTTCTGAACCAATTCACCTGTATCAAAATCGACCACATACACGGATTTGGGGCTGATGCGCTTCCACAATGCCTTGAATTCCGGCATGGCAAGCTTTTCGGGATCGACATTCAGCTCAACATTATCGTCGCGGGCATTTCCGGGCTTCATTGCACGGCTGTCGTAAACAGAGTCTATGATGTTGACAATGGCGTCGCGGCTGTCCGCAACCTCTTCGGCGATCTTGATGTCGCCGTTGGCCTTGTCCGCGTAATATTTATCGGTGAGCGCACCCTTTCTGTCAATATAGCCGTTGACAATCAAATCAAAGTGGATTGCCTGAGCCGTTTGGGCATCGACAACCTGTTCGTTGCCGCCGGCGTCCACGATAACCCTGCCCTTGAACAGCTCGGCCGTGACAGCCACGGGGCGGTTTGCAACCGCCTCGGCAAGCTCAGACTGCAAGCCCTTTGCAAAGCTGTCATAGCTTTCGCTGGCGACGACAGTGAGAACATTGACAGAATGCACATCATTGCCAAGGACATTGGCGTCCATGCGCTCGCCGTTTTGATTGACGCAAAGGCGCAAGCCGCGGCCGACCTCCTGCCGCTTTCTGACATCGCTGCCACTTTGCTTCAAGGTGCAGATTTGGAACACATTTGGGTTGTCCCAGCCTTCGCGCAGTGCGGAGTGAGAGAATATGAAACGCACCGGAGACTTTTTCGGATCGCGATCCAGCAGCAGCTCCTTGTTTTTCATAATCAGGTCATAGGCATCAATATCGTCGGAAGTGCATTCTTTTTTATCCGATAGTTTGCTGTCGGTCATCTTGCCTTTCTTATCCACGGAGAAATAACCGGCATGAGTGTCGCGGGCGGAAATGGCATTCAAATATTGAATGTACGCCTCGTCCCCAAGCTCGCGCTGCATTGAGGCGACAATATCTGCGTATTCTTCCTCAAACATATCCGCATACAGGCCGTTGAATGGGTGACCTGCGTCGTCATACTGCTTGTATTTGGCAACCTCATCAATGAAAAAGAGAGACAAAACCTTGATGCCCTTATGGAACAATTGACGCTCTCTTTCAATATGGGAGAGAATCGTTTCCCTGATTTGGATTCGGCGAAGCTGCTCCTCACTCACCTTGCCGATAACATCACCGGCATAGATTTTAATGCCGTTCAAAAACTCAACGGAATTATCCCGACCGTCGATGGATTTCACGACAAAGTTGTTTTTGTACTCGTCCAGCTCATTTGAGTTGTCATAAAGGTTGTACTTTGTTGCGACGGTTGCTTTTTTCTTGAATATGCCTTTTGCGCCCTTGCAGTCGAACTGAATAGTGGCCGTCGGGTCAGCTTTGGAAAGGTTAATGCTTTCCAGATACACAAATCCGTCCG
>CAZXVA010000064.1:0-8894 GCA_964644305.1 uncultured Oscillospiraceae bacterium | reverse complement strand
TGTTCTGCTCGTTGAAAAGCTCGGCGTACTTGAAAAACTCGTTCCAGTCGTACTTGACGCCGTACTGCTCTTCCGTGAACTTTATCATTTCCTCCAGCACCGCGCGCGAGTAGGGCAGAGCCTCCGGCTCGGTGTGCTGCATCGCCAGCGTCACCGCATAGTCCGGCAGCGCCACGCGGCGGCGCTGGAACATGCTGGTGGCCTCGGAGGCGTTGCAGGGCATGTTGGTGGTGAGGAATGCCTTGCCGATGATGGGGAAGGCATCGTCGAGCGCCACGCCCGTCTCGGCGGCGCAGCGCGAGCACACGTCCGCCGGCAGTCCGAACGATTCGGCCACGTCGATGTAATAAGGCTCGATGTGCTGGTCGATGTCGCAGATTATGAATTCGGGCAGAGTTTGCAGAGGAACGGGGTAAAGCTCCTTGAAGCCCATCATGATGAGCGCCGGGATAACCTCGTCCATGGGGACCATGATGTCGCTGTCCTTGCCGCCGCCGAGGCGCTTGTCGTTTTTGAGGATGTACGCAATGCGCTTGGTGAGGTTTTGGACTATGGCGTGCATGTGCATGTGCGCGATGCGCAGCTCCGTCCCGCGGTAGCCCTCGAACAGGCGGTCAATGAACATGAACGTGCCCAGGTACGAGCCCATCCAGCGGTATTCCCAAAAGCCCTTCAGGCACGGCAGCGGCGCGGACGCCACCATCTGCGCCATGCTCACGAGGTTGTTGAGCCACTGGGTGTAATCATAAAACGTGTCCTTCACGCCGCGCCATTCGCGCCACTTGGCAACGCCGGTCTTGTCGTAGTAACGGTCTCTCTGGCCGCCCACGCCGTGCTCGGCCTGCCACAAGGGGTTGAAGCGTTCAAGCTTTTTGTCAATGGAAGCGATAAGCCGGTCTGTAATCTTCATCTTACTTCCCTCCCTGAATATTCTTTATCTCCAGCGCCTCGATGAAGGCCTGGAAACGAGTGCGCAGCTGGCCGACCGCGCCGAGCGCATACTCTTTTTCTATCGTGCAGCAGGGGAAATTAAGCTCATTGGTGAAGATGTGTGCCGCGAGCACCTTTTCATAGCTCCAGAACTCGCAGAACTTCATGTTTTCATAGATGACGCCGTCCGCGCCGAATTCCTTGATGAGGCGCTTGACCTCGCTGTGGCGCTGGTCGATCTTCTCTCCGTCCATGAAGCGCACGCACAGGTTCCAGTGCAGATAGTGGCGGCAAATCGCGTCGAACGCGCTCTCGCCGTCGCGGATTTCAATCTCCTCGCGGCCGGGGAACGAGCCGAAGCAGTATCTGTCTGCCACGACCATCGCCCCGCAATTCTCGATGAGCTTGGTGAATTCCGGGTCGTCGATTTCCGAGCCGACCAAGGCCACTCTCGCGCGGAACGGGAACTTCTCCTCCGGCTCGCGGGTCTTGATCTCTTCAAGCGTTTCTTCAAGATAGGGCTTGATGAGATAGTGCGGGCAGACTTGGCTGACCAGCTGAATCACGTGGAACTCATACCCGGTCACGGGCGGGTTGGGCAGCTTTCTGTAGTCGCCGATGGCGGTGATGATGCGGCTTATCTCGTTGTGATCCTCAACCGCGGCGCGCATGGCCGCCTCGGACACGTCGATGCCGCGCTCGGCCAGCTTGTTCACAACCTTGACCTTCAGCTCGGTCTTGTAGTATTCAAGGTTGGTCTTGTCGCCCTTCATGGGCGGGTCGATGATGGTGGAGAAAAACTTGTCGTTCTTCACCGGGTGGATGAGCTCGAAGTGCTCTTCCATGCGCTCCATCGCCGCGCAGCATTCCGAACCGAACATCGCCTCAAGGTAGTTGTACCCGCCTTCGATGGCGCGTTCGAGAATGGAGCGGACGTAGGGGCAGGTGCGGGTGGTCATGTAGTAGTTGGCCACATCCGTGGACGTGCAGCGCGGTGCGCGCAGGCGCGTCGAGAAGCAGCCCGGCAGATTCAGCAGCGCTTCGGGTATGTAATAGCAGTTGTAACCCAGCGCGTGCTTGCCCTCCTCCACGGCGCGCGTCACCAGCTCGTTCTGCGCCTCTTGCAGGAGGTTTTCAAAGTAGATCAGATGCTTTAGATCTTTCAAGCAGTACACCTCTTTTTTATGTAGTTTAGGCACGCGCCGCGCTTGCACCGCGTCGAGTTTCCCGCGCACCTATTCAGAGTACACTGATTAAATGTTAACACATCGTGACTTTCCCGTCAAGAAAATATCAGCCTATTTTTTTAGGCAGATTCACGCTATTTGTAATAAAACTCGCCCCTTTGATATTCAGTATAAAATTTACGTCCCTTTAATAACTCCCCTCTTGCCCTTTTTGCGGAAAGATGGTATTCTGTATGCAAGAAGTTTTAACCGACTCAACAAACCAAATATTTATAAGGAGAGTGGACGAAATGGTTAAGCTTATTATGGGTCTCAAAGGCTCCGGCAAGACGAAGAAGCTGGTAGATCTCGTGCGCGAGGCCGTCAGCAACGGCAACGGCGACGTCGTGGTCATCGAGAAAGAGCGCAAGCTGACTTATGACATTCCCTATCAGGCGCGCCTCATTGACGCCGGCAGCTATGACATCGGCACTTATGAATTCCTCAAGGGTCTCATTTGCGGCATCCACGCCGGCAATTATGACATCACGCATTTTTATATCGACAATTTTTATAAGCTCGTCGGTGACAAGTCCATTGAATCCCTCGTCGCCTTTGTCACTTGGCTTGACAGCTTTTCCAATACCGAGAACATCGAGTTCGTCATCAGCGTCTCCGCCGACCCCGACACCATGCCCGCCGAGCTCAAAGCGTTTCTCATCTGATTCAAACATCATTAAATCCCGTCCGAGAACCGGACGGGATTTTTGCATTTATATTTCTAATATCTAATTCACTCAATTTCTCTGTACATTGCGGGGGCGTCGGCCTTGGATACGGTCTCGCTTATTTGCGTCACTTCCACCTTCACGCTGCCGCGCCCGAAGGCGATTTCAATCACGTCGCCCACCTTCACCTGATAACTGGCCTTGACCTGCCGCCCGTTGACCGTCACGCGCTCGCCGTCGCAGGCCTCGTTTGCCACTGTCCGCCTTTTGATCAGGCGCGACACCTTCAGGTATTTGTCAAGTCTCATGTCATCCTCCTTTTGCGCCGCTTGTCGCTTTTGCGCTCATGCCGCCTTTGGCGGCATGAGCGCACACCCGGTGCCCAAGCGCAAAGACCGACGGGGTATTCCCCGTCGGTCTTGAAAGCGATTTAATTACTTTGCAACTGCGTCCTTGAGGGCCTTGCCGACCTTGAAAGAGGGAACGCGGGAAGCGGGGATGGCAATCTCTTCCTTGGTGCGGGGGTTGCGGCCGACGCGGGCGCCGCGCTCTTTGACGTCAAAGGTGCCGAAGCCGACGAGCTGAACCTTCTCGCCCTCGGTGAGAGCACAGGTGATGGTCTCGAAAACTGCGTTGACTGCCTTTTCGCTGTCCTTCTTGGACATGCCGACCTTCTCTGCGACGGCGGCTATAAGCTCGGTTTTATTCATTGTATTTCCTCCTAAAAATATATGGCAACAGCCATGATATGATGAGTCTGCCCGAAATGCGGTCAGAATACTCATTTAGTTTCGTCGCTCTAAAAACGACATTAAAAATCTAGCATATTTTGCGGCCAATATCAAGTCTAAATTGCCTTAAAATATGGATTTTTTGAAAAAGATTTGGTTTTTGCGGCCTCAAGGCGCTGATTTTAGCGGATATGCAGCAACTTCCCCACTTTTTCTCCGCCGGGTATGAGCTTCAAATCCTCGTTCGTGATGGTTTTCAGGCAAATCGCGCTCACCGCGTACACCACCACGGCCACCAGCACCGCCAGCACCATGCTCGCCGCCGTGCCGAGCCACTCGCCGCCGACAAAGCGCGAGCACAGCCCGTAAATCGCCCAGGCCGACGCGCCCATCAGCGCGCTTGCCGCAAGCGGGCGCACGAACATGGGCGCGAGGCGCGGCCGCTCATCCAGCGTTCGGCACATGAACACATAGTTCATCGCCGCCATGACAAGATAGCTCACCAGCGTCCCCACCGGCGCGCCGTAGATGTTTATCTCAGGCCGCGCCACCAAAAACCAGTTCACACCGATTTTGATGAGCCCGCCGGAAATCATCGTCAGCATCGTCAGCTTTTCCTTGCCGGAGGCTTGAAGCACGGCGTTTTCCATCAGCACTATGCACACGAAAAAGCTCGCCGCGCCCATAATTGTCAACAGCCCCGGCCCTGCGGCGTTGCTGTTGGGGTAGAGCACATTCATAATCGGCGCGCTCAGCACCATCAGCCCCACGCCCATCGGCAGACTGATGACCGCCGAAATGCGCATCGAGTCCTCGGCGATTTTCGCGCCCTCTTTTTTCGCCCCACGTGCAATCGCCCCGGATATCGCCGGCACAATCGCAATGGTCAGCGGCGTGATGAATGCCGCCGGCAGGTTGAACAGCGTCTGCGCCTTGCCGTACACGCCGTAGAGCACCTTCGCCTCATAGTAGCTGAAGCCCGCCGCGCTTTGCAGGCGGTTCATGCACAGCTTTGAGTCCACGGAGTTCAAAAGAGCCATTATGCACGCGCCGAACGCAATGGGAATGCCGATGGTGAGAATGTCTTTTATAATCTTCCCCGCCGAGTCGACCTCGCCGTCGTCCTCCGGCACGTCGTTTGCGTCCACAATGCCCGCCGAGTAGGAGGAGGCGAGAATGTCGTAATTGCGCCGCTTGTAAATCACCATGTATAAAAGCGACACCACCGACCCTATCGACACGCCCAGTATCGCGCCGGCCGAGCCCATCGGGCGGCCGAGCCCCGCGCGCATCACCAGCAGCGAGATAATCAGCCCGGAGATGACCTTGAACAGCACCTCCAGCACCTCGTCCACCGTGGTGGGAATCATGTTGCCGTTGCCCTGGCAGTATCCGCGATAAGCCGACACCATGCACACCAGCAGTATCGCCGGGCTCATCGCCTTGATGCTCAGCGCCGCGTCCGGGTTTTCAAGGTACTTGTCCGCAAGCCATTCCGGGAAAATGAACATTATCGCCGCGAACACAAGCCCGATGACGAAAAACGTCACCCGCGCCACGCGGAAGGTCTTTTCCTCCTGCTTGGCGCGGCCGTTGGCGTCCGCCTCGGCCACGAGGCGCGACAGCGCCACCGGCAAGCCCGCTGTGGCCAGCGTGAAGAAGATATAATAGATGTTGTACGCGCCCATGAACATCGAATACCCCTCGTCGCCGAGGATGTTGCCGAGCGGTATTTTGTATATGAAGCCCAGTATCTTCATTATTATCACGCCCACGGTGAGTATCGCCGCGCCGTGCATATAATTCTGACCCTTTCTTCCGGCCATCGTACACCTCCGTTTAGTATCAGAGTATGAGCATAAAGCAATGTTCTTACTTTATACCCATACTCAATAAAAATCAAGGTTTTTGCGTCTGATTATGAATTCATGCCCAAGATATCGCGCGCCACAAACACGCCGCTGGCGGAGGCGTGGGACAGCGAATGTGTCACGCCGGAGCCGTCGCCGATGACGTAAAGCCCCTTTTCCTTGGTCTGCAGGTGCTTGTCCAGCTCGACCTCCATGTTGTAGAATTTCACTTCCACGCCGTAGAGGAGCGTGTCGTCGTTGGCCGTGCCGGGGGCAATTTTGTCCAGCGCGTAAATCATTTCGATTATCCCGTCGAGTATGCGCTTGGGAATCACGAGGCTCAGGTCGCCGGGCGTCGCGGCCAGCGTGGGCGTGACGAAGTTTTCTTCAATGCGCCGCACGGTGCTGCGTCTGCCGCGCACAAGGTCGCCGAAGCGCTGCACCATCACCCCGCCGCCGAGCATGTTGGAAAGGCGCGCAATGCTCTCGCCGTAGCCGTTGGAATCCTTGAACGGCTCGGAAAAATGCTTGCTCACCAAGAGCGCGAAGTTGGTGTTCTCCGTGTGCTTGGACTTGTCCTCATAGCTGTGGCCGTTCACGGTCACGATGCCGTTGGTGTTTTCGTTCACCACCACGCCGTTCGGGTTCATGCAGAACGTGCGCACAAGGTCTTCAAACTTCTCCGTGCGGTAGACTATCTTGCTTTCGTACAGCTTGTCCGTCAGGTGTGCGAAAATCTCCGCCGGCAGCTCCACGCGCACGCCGATGTCCACGCGGTTGGACTTTGTCGGGATGCCGAGGCTCTCGCATATGCCCTCCAGCCACTTGCTGCCGCTGCGACCCACGGACACAACGCAGTGCGCGCACTCGTAGCTTTCCTCGCCCACGTGCACGATGTAGCCGCCCTCGCACTTGTCGATGCCGGTGACGGCGGAGTTGAAGTAAAAGTCCACCTTGTCCTTCAGCTCATCATAGATGTTGCCCAAAACGACATAGTTTATGTCCGTGCCGAGATGGCGCACCTGCGCGTCCAAAAGATGCAGGCCGTTTTCAAGGCACTCGCGCTTTATTTCGGTGTTCGCCGTGGAGTAGAGCTTCGTGCCCTCGCCGCCGTGGGTGAGGTTAATCTCGTCCACGTATTGCATCAGCTCGATGGCCTCGTCCTTGCCCACGTATTCGTACAGCGTGCCGCCGAACTGGTTTGTGATGTTGTACTTCCCGTCGGAGAACGCGCCCGCGCCGCCGAAGCCGCTCATGATGCTGCACACGGGGCACTTCATGCAGGTTTTCACCTTTTTCCCGTCGATGGGGCAGCGGCGTTTCGCCAGCTCGCGCCCAAGCTCGAACACGGCGATTTTCAGCCCCTTGTCCGCCTGAGCCAGCTCATAGGCGGAGAATATGCCGCCCGGCCCCGCGCCGATTATAATCACGTCGTACTTTTTCATAACTTCCCTCCGAAAACACATTGCCTCGGCGGCTCGCCGCCGCCCGGCCTTTCATTTTTCACTTTTGCGCATCTTTTCAAACTGTTTTCAAACAAAAAGGGACTGCGTATCCCCTTGCGGGAATACGCAGTGAAATTTGTATCCTCGTTTACTTTACCATAGCCACCCGCCCAAGTCAAGTGAACGATATGTTAATTGCACTTGATTTTCGCGGTTTTTTCGTTTTTCTGACTCGTGAACGCGGATTTTTACTTCTTATACCCCGTTGCGAAGTCGACTATGTTTTTCAGCTCCTCGCCGTTGAGATAGCGGCGGAGGTTTTCCGCGGCGATGTCGACGATGCGCTCAAAGGTCTGCGGCAGGTGATAATAGCCGGAGATGTGCGGCGTTATCATCAGGTTATCAAGCTCCCACAGGGGGCTGTCCGCGCCGAGGGGCTCAACCTCGCTCACGTCAATCGCGGCGGAGGCAATTTCGCCGTTTTTCAGCGCGTCGCACAGAACGCTGTTCTCCACCGCCGTGCCGCGCCCGCAGTTTATGAATATCGCGCTCTTTTTCATCAGCTTGAAACGCTCGGCGGTGTAAAGGTGCGTCGTGGCCGGAGTGCCGGGCAGCACGGAGAACACCACGTCCGCCGTCGGCAGAAGCTCGTCGAGCTTATCCATGGTGTAAAGCTCGTCCACGCAGTCGGGCTTGGCGCTCGCGCGGCGCTTCACGCCTATCACATACGCGCCCATCGCCTTGACTATGCGCGCGAAATAGCAGCCGATGTCGCCCAAGCCCATCACCAGCACGCGCGCCCCCTCCACGGAGCACACCGTGCCGTAATCCGTCCAATCGTGCTTTTTCTGCGCGTCTCTGTACAGATGCAGCTTCTTTTGCAGCATGAACAGCATCGCCGCGCCGTGCTCGGCGACGGCCTGACTGTACGCGCCTGTGGAGTTTGTCAACACCGTGCTCGCGGCGAGTATGCCGGGCTTGACGTATCTGTCCGCCCCGGCGATGTTCAGCTGCAAAAGCTCCAGCTTCTCCGACGCTTTGATTTTGTCCGGGTCGGGCATACCGATTATGATGTCGGCATTCTGAATCTGCTCCTCTGTCGCGGCTGACTCCTCCACATACACGAACTTGCAGCCCTCGCCCGCTTTTTCGAGCTTTTCCTTGTGGCGCGCCTCGGCGGGGATGAGGCACAATACTGTCTTCATCTCGGTTCCTCCGTTTTTTGTTTTTATATTCCCAAAAGCCGCGCGGCTTTCAATATCGCGGCCTGAGTTTTTATATCCACTATCTCCCCGTCCATCACTTGCCGCACAAGCTCGGCAAGCGGCACGGTCTCGATATTCAAAAATTCGTCCTTATCCAGCTCCTGCTCCCCTTGGTGCAGTCCTTCGGCGAGATACATCGTTATCCTCTCCGTGCTGTACGCCACCGCAGGGAAAAAGTCGCCCAAATCCGTCCATCTGTCGGCAGTCAGCCCCGTCTCCTCACGTAGCTCTCGCTTGGCGGCGGAGAGTCTGTCCTCCTCGGCCGAATCCAGCTTCCCCGCCGGAATCTCGGTTATCACCATGTCCAGCGGATAGCGGAACTGTCTCTCCACATACACCTCGCCCGCCTCGTTCACGGGCACTATGCACACCGCGCCCAGGTGCTTGATATAGTCCCGCCCGGATTCGTCGCCGTTCGGCAGACGGACTCGGTCGTGATAAACATGCAGCAGCGGCCCGTGGTAAGTCTCCTCCCCGGATATCCGCGTTTCCTTGAGCTGGGCGTATTCCTGTTCGTTTTTCATGGTTTTGTCCTCTTTTTGAAAAATCGGAAGTGAATGAATTCACTTCCGATTTTAACACATTATCTTCGCTTATACAAGCTCGATGACAGCGGTCTCCGCTGCATCGCCGCGGCGAACGCCGACGCGGGTGATGCGGGTGTAGCCGCCGTTGCGCTCCGCATACTTCGGGGCGATCTCATCGAAAACCTTCTTGGCCACGTCCTCGCGGGTGATGAAGGCGAGAGCCTGGCGATAGCTTGCCAGATCCTTTGCCTT
>CAZXVA010000063.1:0-9197 GCA_964644305.1 uncultured Oscillospiraceae bacterium | reverse complement strand
AGCTCAAGGTCATCAACCTCAAGACCGACCCTCAGCTCATGGGTGCTCTCGGCGCTGCCGAGTACGCTCGCCAGAAAGGTATGAGCAAGAAGTAATTTCCCGTTTCGCGCGCGTCAGGCCGCAAGCGGCCTGACGCGCCGCCAAGCGATTCCCACGGGGCGGCACGGCTTTCCCGCGCCGACCTCAAACATGAAAGGAGCGCAGCAAAAAGAATGAAATTCATCAAGAAGCTTTTCTCGATTCTCATAACTGTCGTTGTTGTGCTGTTTGTCGTCTATTTCTGGAACCTCGACCAGAAGGTTCTCGGCTGGGCTTACAAGCAGGTCAACGCGATGTTTGATCGCAAGAAGGTAGACCAGGTATTCTAATCTATGGAGCTTTATAACCACCTTATCAACGACACCAAGGAGCGCCTGACCGGTGCGGCGAAGGTGTGGCCGTATGATGAGCGCGCGAAGTGGACAGACCACGGTTCAAGTGAGCTGGTGCTTCAAAAGGACGCGGCGTATGAGCTGGGCGCGCAGGGCAAAGGCTCTGCAAACTATGTGCTTTTCACCTCGTCCACCGACCTCGTCAATGAAGACAAGGTCATGCTCATCGGCAAGGACATGCCCGAAATCAACGGCAACTGCGACTTTGCCCGCATCGTGCTTTTGCGCATCGGCGTCATGGACGATGACGACGAAAAGGTGTACCGCATGCTCAAGGACATTGAGTTTGCCAAATACCACGTGTACCCCGAAGGGTACATGGTGCGCATGTCTCCCGAGTCGTTCCGCGAACAGATTCGCGTCAGCAAAAATGCGCTGAAAAAGGGGATAAGCTTCAAAAACATCGGCATGAATTACATTGCCGCATATAAGAAAGACCCCAATGTGCTCAACGCCACCGTCGTTTTCATCACCGACCCCGCCTTTGATTACGATGAGCTGAAAAACATGGCGAAAAAGTCTCACGACATCACCGGCACGCTCACCCACATCTTGGAGGGCTTGCCCACCGACTGCTCGATATGCGCCCTCAAGGACGTGTGCGAAGAGGTCGAGGGCATGAAAGAGCTTCACTTCGGCGTCGGCAGCAAGGGCACGGATCACCATTGACAGTATTGAAAAAGGATTGTTGCAAAATGCAGCAATCCTTTTTTGCGCCTATATACTATTATATATAGTATTACGCAATATATCACACATAAGCCCTATCCACCGTCACAACGGCATAGTGCTCGTCCCAGGTCTCGTGCACAAGCTTGCGCACGGCGGCGGCGAGGGCGTCATCCGTCATGGGGAAATCCACGGGCGCGAGGACGTCGAAAATGAGATTGGTGTGCGTCGTGCCGGGAACAAGGCGAAAATCGTGCACCGACAGTTCGCCGGACAGCTTTTCATGCAGCAGCTCCACAACTTCGCGGCGATGTGACGCAACCTCGCTGTCATCGGCCTCGATTGGGTCCATGTGAATCGTTGCGATGCAGCCGAGCTCTTGCTTCAGCTCGCGTTCGGCGAGGTCAATGGCGTCGTGCAGCTCGAAAATATCTCCCGCGCCGTTCACCTCGGCGTGCAGCGACACCACCAGCCGCCCCGGGCCGTAATCATGGACAATCAGGTCGTGAATGCCGATGATCTCCTCGTGTGCGGTCACAATGTCGCGTATGCGCGCCACCAGCTCGCCGTCCGGCGCGCGGCCAAGCAGGGGGGACACCGTGTCCTTCGCCGCATTGAAACCCGTCACGCATATAAACGCCGCCACGACAAGCCCCGCCCAGCCGTCAATGTTCCAATTGAAAATATAGCTCACCGCCATCGACAGCAGCACCACCAGCGTCGAAATCGAGTCCGACAGCGAGTCCGCCGCCGTGGCCTGCATCGCCGCCGAGTCGATTTTCTTGCCGACCGCGCGGTTATATGCGCACATGTAAATCTTGGCGAGAATCGACACCAGTAATATCGCCGCCGGCAGTAGCCCCGCCTCAACGGGCGAGGGGGCGATTATCTTCTCCACCGAGCTGCGCCCCAGCTCGAAGCCCATCACGATTATCATCGCCGACAGCGCCAGCCCAGCGAGATATTCCGCCCGCCCGTGGCCGAACGGGTGCTCCGGGTCGGGCTTTTTGCCCGCAATGGCAAAGCCAAGCAGCGTGATGACCGATGACCCGGCGTCGGACAGGTTGTTGAACGCGTCCGCCGTAATCGCCACCGACCCGGATATTACTCCGGCAAAGTATTTCCCCGCGAACAGCAGCACGTTTATCACAATCCCGTACACACTGCACAGCGTCCCATACGCGCGCCGCACTGCCGCGTCGCGGACGTTTTCGCGGTCTTTTATGAACATTTTTGCAAGCAAATTGAGCATAATGCGCCTCCAAAGTCGGCAAATAGGAATCAAAAATCAATAATTACAAATTACTTGCCGGAAAGTGTGTAATCGAAGTATTTCTCCGCAAAATCCACACGCTCGACGGCAAACTCCCGCCCGCGCAGATAGTTCAGCGCCCCCGCGTCAGTCGGGAAAGAGAACACCAGCTTATAAGAATACAGCGCCTGACCTTTCTCGCCGAAATCGCGGTTGAAGCGTTCGCGCCCGTACTTCCCGTCGCCCAGCAGCGGCCAGCCCGCGTGCGCCATCTGCGCGCGGATTTGGTGCGTCCGCCCCGTCAGCAGATGACACTCCACCAGCGACAACCGCCCCTTTGATGCGAGTGTTTTATACTCGGTTATCGCGGTTTTCGCGCCCGGTTCGGGCTTTGACTTGATGTAAACTTGGTTTTTCGCCGCGTCCTTGAAAAGATAATTCTCCAGCCGCCCCTCGGCGGGGCGCGGCCGCCCGGACACCGCGCAAAGGTAGTATTTTTCAATCTCGCGGTCGCGGATTTTGTCGTTCAAAATGCGCAGAGCCTCGGCGTTTTTCGCCGCAATCACGATGCCGCCGGTGTTGCGGTCAATGCGGTTGCACAGCGCGGGGGCGAAGGCGTTTTCCTCCCGCGGCCGCCACTCGCCCTTTTGCGCCATATAGGCTTGAATATTGGCGATAAGCGTGTTATAATCCCATACGCCCGCACTGTGGCACAGCACACCCGGCTTCTTGTCGGCAAGGAGGATGTTTTCGTCCTCATATACTATGTCGAGCTTGGGCGTCCCGACCTTGAGATAAGAATTCTCCTCGCGCGGCTTTTCAAAAAACTCATCGTTGATGTATAATTGCAGCACGTCGCCCACGTTCAGGCGCGTGTCGCGTTTGGCGCCCTTGCCGTTGAGCTTTATTCGCTTTAGCCTTATGTATTTTTGCAGCAGCGACTCCGGCAAAAGCGGCACGGCCTTGCCCACGAAGCGGTCAAGCCGCTGATTTGCGTCATTTTGCTTTACGGTTATTTCTTTCACGGCAAATATATCCAATCTGAGCGAAAATTTCACGATATTCTGATTATACAATATAAAATTAGTGTTGACAAGCCTTGACAAACAATCTATAATATTAAGGCTGATGTCAACGGCCTAAGATGAGGTGTGGTATGCGGCTTAATCTGAAAGATATCATAGAGATCCCCGGCGCGTCCGTGCCGTTTGAGTGCGACCTTGCGACCGAGGGCTTGGATTTCCCGTCGATCAAGCAATACGATGCCCCGCCCCATGCCGAGGGCAGAGTGAAAAACGAAGCCGGTGTGCTCCATCTCACAGGCACACTCCGTGCGGACATGCTCTGCACCTGTGACCGCTGCGGCAGCGAATTCCCCAGCACCAAAGTGACCGAGCTTGACGCCACGATAGTCGAAGACGACGAGGGGTCTGACCCCGAGCTGTTCCTACTTGACGGCGACGAGATCGACCTTGACGACATGCTCTCCACGCTCTTCGTCCTCGACATGGAAACCAAGTTTCTCTGTCAAGAGGATTGCAAGGGCCTCTGCGCGACCTGCGGCAAGAATCTCAATCTCGGCCCCTGCGGATGCGGGAAACAACTTGATCCAAGATTTGCTGTGCTTGAGCAGCTTTTGGATAAAGACCCCGATGGCAAATAAATAAGCTGCTCAAAACAGCTGTGAATCAGGAGGTGTCAACATGGCAGTCCCTAAGGGAAAAGTATCGCGTCAGAGACGTGACAAGAGGCGTTCTTCCGTCTGGAAGCTGGAAGCTCCCGCAATAGTCAAGTGCCCCAACTGCGGCGCATTCCGTATGCCCCATCGCGCTTGCAAGGCTTGCGGTCAGTACAATGGCCGTCAGGTCATCAACGTCGAGGCGAGCAAGTAAAGAAGCTTAGGAGGAGAGGAATATGCCTTTCCTCCTTTTGCGTATCTTGAAATCGGCCTTGTCCGAGCGAAAACCGGCAGCGTCCGGTATAAAACTAATTATTACGTGGGAGGTTCGCATGGAAAACATAATAAAATCAATCGACGCGAACAGCCCGCTTCACGGCCACGCCCAACCCGGTGACCGCCTGATTTCCATCAACGGCAACCGGATAATCGACGTGCTGGACTACAAGTTTTTCGCCTATGACCAAATGCTCACCGTCGTGCTCGAAAGCCCGGCGGGGGAGAGGCGCGAGCTTCGCCTGCACAAAAGCGAGGGCGGCGACCTAGGGCTTGACTTTGAAAGCTACCTCATGGATAACCCGCGCTCATGCGCGAATAACTGCGTCTTCTGTTTCATTGACCAGCTCCCCAAGGGCATGCGCAAAACCATGTATTTCAAGGATGACGACGCGCGCCTGAGCTTCCTCTTGGGCAATTACATCACGCTCACGAATCTTTCACAGCGCGAAATCGAGCGCATCATCGCCCTGCGCGTCAGCCCCATCAATGTCTCCGTCCACACCACGAACCCGGAGCTGCGCTGCCAAATGCTGCGCAACAAGCGCGCCGGTGACACCATTGACACCATGCGCCGCTTTGCCGCGGCGGGGATAGTCATGAACTGCCAAATCGTCTGCTGCCCCGGCCTGAACGACGGGGCGGAGCTTGACCGCTCCATGCGCGACCTTGCGGACATGTACCCCGGCGTGCACAGTGTGTCCGTCGTGCCCGTGGGCTTGACGAAGTACCGCGACGGGCTTTATCCTCTCACGCCGTTCACGCCCGAGCACGCCGCCGAGACTATTGACCAAATCACCGCCTTCGGCGATGAGTGCGTCAAAAAATACGGCACGCGCATCTTCTTCTGCGGCGACGAGATGTACATCAAGGCCGGGCGCGAAATTCCGGACGATGAGTTTTATGAGGAATACACCCAGCTTGAAAACGGCGTGGGCATGATTCGCCTGATGCACACGGAGTTTCGCTCCGCGCTCATGCTCTCCGACGCGCCGGACGGCGTGCCGTTTTCCATCGCCACGGGCGCGGCAGTCGCGCCGTATTTTGAGCGCCTGCTCGCCATGGCCAAGCACAAATATCCCGAACTCAACGGCCGTGTTTACGCCATACAAAATGACTTTTTCGGCCGCATGATCAATGTCACCGGCCTCATCACCGGCGGCGATTTGATAAACCAGCTCAAAGACAAGCCCCTCGGCGAGCGCCTTTTCATCTCGCAGAACATGCTCCGCCGTCAGGAAATGGACTTTTTGGACGATGTCACGCTTGAACAGGCCGTCCGCGCCCTCGGCGTGCCCATCTATCCCATCGAGTCCGACGGCTTCGCCCTCTGGGACGCGATGAGCGGCATACTCCCCGAAGTCAAGCTCCCCGAACGCGGCGAAGACACCGAATATTATAAATACAACCAAAACTGATAATAACTAAGGAGGGAAAACCCTTGGCAAAACCTCTTGTGGCAATAGTCGGACGCCCCAATGTGGGCAAGTCCATGCTTTTCAACAAGCTCGTCGGCAAGCGCCTGAGCATCGTTGAAGACACCCCCGGCGTCACGCGCGACCGGCTTTATGCCGAGTGCGAGTGGTGCGGGCGCAAGTTCAACGTTGTCGACACCGGCGGCATCGAGCCCACCACCGACAGCGAAATCCTGCTTTTCATGCGCGAGCAGGCGCAAATCGCCATCAACGCGGCCAATGTCATCATCCTCGTCACGGATATCCGCACCGGCGTCACCGCGGCGGACAAGGACGTGGCCAACATGCTTCTCCGCTCGAAAAAGCCCGTGGTGCTCGCCGTCAACAAGGCCGACTCCACCGGCGCGACCGACCCCGCGATATATGAGTTTTACGCCCTCGGCCTCGGCGACCCCATCGCCGTCTCCGCCGTGCACGGCCACGGCACGGGCGACCTCTTGGATGAGTGCCTCAAGCACTTCCCCGAGCCCGACGGCAGCGACGACGAGGACGACAGCATCAAAGTCGCCGTCATCGGCAAGCCGAATGTCGGCAAATCCTCGCTTGTCAACCGCGTTTTGGGTGAAAAGCGCGTCATCGTCTCCGACGTTGCCGGCACCACGCGCGACGCCGTTGACACCGCGTTTGAAAATAAGTTCGGCAAATATGTCTTCATCGACACCGCCGGCATCCGCCGCAAGTCCAAGGTGGATGAGCGCGTGGAGAAGTTCTCCGTCATGCGCGCCCAGCTTGCCATTGAGCGGGCGGACGTGTGCCTCATCATGATCGACGCGCGCGACGGCGTCACCGAGCAAGACACCAAAATCGCCGGCCTCGCCCACGAGGCGGGCAAGGCCGGCATCATCGTCGTCAACAAGTGGGATCTTGTCGACAAAGAGACCGGCACCATGGAGAAAATGCGCAAGGACATCATGCGCGACCTCAGCTTCATGAGCTATGCCCCCGTCATTTTCATCTCCGCCATGACCGGCCAGCGCACCGAGCGCATCTTCGAGCTCATCAACTTCGTCAACGACCAAACCAATATGCGCATCACCACCGGCATGCTCAACAACGTCCTTGCCGACGCTCAGGCGCGCGTCCAGCCGCCCACGGACAAGGGACGCCGACTCAAGATTTATTACATGACCCAAACCGGCATAAAGCCCCCCTGCTTTGTGATATTCTGCAATTCCAAGGAGCTGTTCCATTTTTCCTATCAGCGCTACCTTGAAAACCAGATTCGCGCCGTGTTCGGGCTGGAGGGCACGCCCGTGCGCATCGTCATCAGGCAGAAAGGCGACAAAGAATGATCCTTTACTGGTTTTTGCTTTTGCTCATCGCCATCGTGGCCTACGGCCTCGGCAGTATGAGCACCATGGTCATCGCGTCAAACTATGTTTTCCGCGCGAGTCTCCGCCGCCTCGGCACGGGGAATCTCTGGGTGTCGAACTTCCGCCGGATTTACGGCGTTTGGGGCTGGATTCGCCTGCTGCTCGTCGAGTTTGTCAAGGACACTCTCCCCATTCTCTTCGGCTCGCTGCTGCTCGGCTTCAAGGGTCATGCGGACGTGGGGCGCGCCTTCGCGGGGCTGTGCGTCGTCCTCGGCCGGCTCTACCCGCTGTTTTATGACTTCAAGGGCAGCCACGCCACCCTCGCCCTCACTTTCATGCTCGTCTGGATTGAGCCGTCCGTCGGCATTGTCGCGGCGGTCGTGGCCGCGCTCGCGCTTGTTTTCACGCGGTATATCACGCTCGCCACTCTCGCCTCGGCGCTTGTTTCCGTGGCGGTCACGGCGCTCATGGTTGAGGGTGACCTTGTCCGCAATCTGATTTTCATCGCGGTGGGGCTTCTCTTTTTCAAGCATATCCCCGCCATCTCCCGCCTCGTCGGCGGCCGCGAAGATCGCCTGAGCTTTGAAGAGGACATCACCTATAAGCTCGACGAAAAGTTTTGACCCCGCGTCAGATTAAAATTTATAACAAAGAAAGAAGTATGCGAATATGAGCTTTGCAGAGCTGTTTTTGATTGCCGTCGGGCTTAGTATGGACGCGTTTGCCGTGTCCGTTTGCAAGGGCTTGAGCGTCAAAAAGCTTGAGAAAAAGCATGCCGCCCTCGCCGGGCTTTACTTCGGCGGCTTCCAGTGCCTCATGCCCATCATCGGCTATCTCCTCGGCGCGCGCTTTGAAAGCCTCATCACCAGCATTGACCATTGGATCGCCTTCGGTCTGCTGCTCATCATCGGCGGCAATATGATTAAGGAATCCTTCGGCGAGGCCGAAAAGCTCAATGACGACTTCGGCGTCAAAACCATGATGCTCCTCGCCGTCGCCACCAGCATTGACGCCCTTGCCGTCGGCATCACGTTTGCCTTCCTCCAGGTACATATCGTGCCCGCCGCCGTCATGATCGGCGTCATCACCTTTGCCCTCTCCGCCGTCGGCATTTACGTCGGCAACCGCTTCGGCGCGCGCTATAAGTCCAAGGCCGAGCTTGCCGGGGGCATCATCCTCATCCTCATCGGCACCAAGATTCTCTTGGAGCACTTGGGCATCATCAATTTCTGAGCCGTCACCCGGCCTCATGGCCGCGAGTTTGAAGCTACATAGGTGAAGCGAGTGAAAAATCCCGTCGCCAAAAGAATACTCATCCTCGCCCTGTCGGTGCTTGCCGCGCTGTTCGCGTTTTCGGCGTCGTTTGCCGCGTGGCGCGCGGTCAGTTTTCGGCGCGCCCTGCGCGCCGAGGCCGAGTCTGCCGCGCTCTCGGCGCAGCTTTCCGCCGCGCATGAACGCGTGGAGCTTTTGCGCCTCCGTCGCCAGCTTGAACGCGAGGACGCCACCCGCGCCCGCCTTGCCTCGGCGCTCTCGGCGCGCACTGATGAGTTCACGCAGTCGCTCTTGGTGCTCGTCAACCCGTGGAACGAAGTCCCGCAGGGTTACTCCGTCGAGCTTGACACCGTCGAGGGCTATCTTGTCGACCGCCGCGCCGCCGCCGCGCTTGCCCAAATGCTGTCCGACTGCCGCGCCGCCGGGTTTGAGCCGATAATCTGCTCTGCCTATCGCACTCAGGATTATCAGGAAATGCTCTATCGCAACAAGATTATGCGCCTCTTGGCCGAGGGTGTGCCCAATAAGGACGCCCCCGCCGTCGCCGCGCGCTCCGTCGCCCTCCCCGGCACGAGCGAGCATCAGCTCGGCCTCGCCGTCGACCTCATCAGCGAAACGTATACTAATCTCGACCAGTGGCAAGAGCGCACAGCGGTTCAACAGTGGCTCATGGCCAATTGCTATGATTACGGCTTCATCCTCCGCTATCCCAACGGCACCAGCGACACCACCGGCATCATCTATGAGCCTTGGCACTATCGCTACGTCGGCGCAACCACCGCCGCCGCCGTCAAAGCCTCCGGCCTCGTCTTCGAGGATTACCTCAAAACG
>CAZXVA010000062.1:0-9327 GCA_964644305.1 uncultured Oscillospiraceae bacterium | reverse complement strand
TTATGAATATCATTATTTCGGAATATCCATTCCGAAAATTATACTAGACCTTTTTCGTCCGCTCGTCAATGCCTTTTTGCACCTTGACCTATTTTTCGTAGGGATAGACAGAAAACGAAGAGGAGTTTTGTGCACTTTGCCAAGGGCGTTTTCAAGCCGCGTAAACGCGGCGTGAAAACAGCTGCGGGAGGAGTGAAAAGGGCGCAAAAAAGCGCCCCCGGCTTTTCAGTCGGGGGCGCGGGTGAATTTGAAATTTGCGGATTACTTCTGCTTCCAGCCGGTGCGGCCGTCTTCAAACTTCATGGTGTGAAGATTGGTGGGATAGACGGTGTTGACAGTGCCGGGGGAGGGGAAAGCGGCGTCGCCGGTGGCGCAGCCCTTGACGGTGTGAATGACGGTGTTCCAAATCGGCTCGTCGGAGGATTCGGCGATGGTGGAGTTGTGCTCGCCGCCAAGACCCTTTTCGCAAAGGTCGGTGCACTCATGCAGATACTGCGCGCCGCGAGTGAGGGACGTGGTGACCTTGTAGCCGCCGCCCTCTTTGAGCTTTCTCGCGATGGTCAGCAGAGTGCCGAGGGCGAGAATGAAGCCGGGGAAGTAGTCCAGAGGCACGCCGTTGAGGTTGACCGGGTGCTCGAGGCTGCCGTTGCGGACGGACAGGCCGGTGATATCCTCGGCGAGAGGCGCCCAGCCCGGACGATCCTTCCAAACGGTGTCGGAGAAGCACATGAGGTTTGCATAAATGACGTTGGGGTTGAGCTTGCGGATCTCGGCTTCGGACAGGCCGAACTTGTCGAGAGTGCCGTTCTGATAGGAATAGGTGATGATATCGGCTTCCTTAATGAGCTCTTTGCAGCGGGCGAGTTGCTCGGGGACGTTGAAGTCGAGCTGGATGGAGTTCTTGCCGGCCCAGCCGTCAAACTCCAACATGGCCTGCTCTTGGCCGACGAATTTGCCGCGGCGGACAAGCAGAACGTCAGCGCCGTACTCGGCGAGAATACGCGAGCATGCGGGGCCTGCGATGATGTGGGTCAGGTCGAGGACCTTGATGCCGGAGAGAGGGCCGAGGGGGCCGGGCTTGCCCCATGCGGGGGCGGGAGCGTCATATTCCTTCTCCTCGCGGATAAGCGGCATGGCGAGAACGGCCTTGCCGACTTCGCTGGCCTCCCACTCTTCGCGGGAGCGGATCATGCAGCCGGATGCGCCGCACTCGAACGCGCGCTCTTCGAGGTCAAGCGCGTCATAGCGGCTGACGACGTCCACCATCTCCTTCTTGTCCTTGGACATGGAGAGCATGGTGTACTTGGTGCCGTGCTTGGAATAGGGCAGGGCGGCGGCGAGCTTGTTGAGCTGATCCTGATAGTAAACGTGGAAGGAGACGTCGCGGCCGTCTTTGGCGCGGTACTTGAAGAACGAGCCGTTGAACGCGTTGTTGACGCGCACGGCGCTCATCATGCGCGACCAGGCGAACTTCGTGCCGGTGTGGCTGGACATGTAAAGGCGGTTTGCCTGCATGCCGGCCATGGCCACGTCGCAGATGGTCTTGGCGCCGGTGACGTTGTCACCGCGCAGCTCGCCGATCTCGGTGGCAACGGACGAGCACGCGGCGAGAACTGCCGCGATTGCCGGGGTCTGCAGAACCTTTTCGTCTTCAAAAATGAGACCCATGGCGGGTTTGCGCTTTTTGAGGATGGTGATGTTCACAGGGGGCGGGAAGGGGTTGTCTTTGAGGCAGGCGTTTTTCAGCTGAGCCTCGCGGCGCTCGTCGGCGACGAAAACCGTGGGGATGGCCTTGATGCCGTACTGCTTGGTCAGATCGTCAAAAATGACCTGCGCTTGCTGCGCTTTCTTTTCCAGAACGGGATGTGACATGTCATTGAGTTCCTTTCGTGCTTTTATTTTCTTACGCGCTTGGCGTCTGCCGTGGCCGACGCAAAACGCCGGAAATACGTTCCACGCGCCCTGATACGCCACAGACGTGGCTATACCAGAGTTTTGTTATAATATAAACTATTTGAGCGGATTTGTCCATATCTTTTGACGATATTTAAGACAAATTTTTTGAAGCATATTGGCACAAAAAGCAAATCGGAGGCTTGAACAAGCCTGTGCCGGCATGACGAACTGCAAAACAATGGGCGGAACGGGAGACGGCAAGGAGGCCGGACGTGACGCAAAACCGTGCATAATATGCGCATGCGCTTGAATACCCAAATGAATATATGCACGATTTCGGCGGGCAATATTCAATGTTGGTGATTATTATACAAGCGGTGCAGGGTGCACGACTTGAAACTCTGTTGCTTGTGCCTATTTACAAGAAGCCGAAAGAGCTGTATAATCATGCATACGGGAAAGATATATATGCATAAAAATGCGCAAACGCGGCAAACGAATATGCCGACGCACAGCGCAGAAGCTGCACTTGCAACAACAACATTCACGGAGGGAAAAACCATGCTCAATTCTTATGAACCGACCTTCATATATCTTCAGGAGGAGGACGCGATAAAAGCCGGCGCGACCGACATGAAGCTGACTCTCGCGGCGACGGAAAAGGCGCACAAAATGCTGGGTATGGGTCAGGTATATAACCCGGCCAAGTCTCACATGGGTCTGCCCGTCGGAAGCGACATGCAGACTTGGGAGTCGTTTTTCAACAGTATGCCGTCTTTCATCGGCGGGGACATCAACATCGCCGGCATCAAGTGGGCGGCCGAGGCCAAGGAGAACGCCAAGGTGCCCGGCATCCCCTACGGCATTGACATAACCATACTCAGCGACCCGAAGACGGTGCTGCCGTTCTGCGTGCTCAACGGCACGCTCATCACTGCCATGCGCACCGGCGCGACGGCGGGTCTGTTCGCCAAATACACCGCCCCCTCGAACACCGACACCGTGACCTCGATCGGCTGCGGCGTGGTGGGGCGCTGCACCGTGATGGCCGTGGCAGAGGCGATGCCGCAGGTCAAAAAGATGTACATTTCCGACCTCGACATGAGCAAGGCGGAGGACATCGTCAAGGAGTATCAGCCGAAGTACCCGTGGGTTGAGCTCATCCCCGTGACCGACAGCAAGGCCGCCGCCGACAAGTCTCAGGTGATAATCACGCAGACCACATCCTCCAAGGAGTTCATCGACGAAAGCTGGGTCGTGCCGGGCAAGTCGCTCGTCGCGGTGGGTGCGGTCGAGGTGACGAACAGCGTCGCGGCCAAGAGCGATGTTTTGGTTGTGGACGACTGGAATCAGATGATCAGCCTCAACGCCCGCCCTGTCGGCGCGCTGTACTATGCGGGCCAAATCACAAAGGAACAGGTCGCCGAGATGACCGACTTGGTTCTCGACCCGTCGAAGGGACGTCAGAACGACGAGCAGTTTGTCTACTCCTCCGCCACCGGGCTGAGCGTGCTGGACATCATGATAAGCTATGAGCTGTACTGCAAGGCAAAGGCCGAGGGCATCGGCACCGTGCTGAAAATGTACGACAAGCCCCTGTGGGAATGATAAGTGAATAAAAGTGATAAACAAGAGAAACACCGGTGAAAACCGGTGTTTCTCAGTCTGCCCCAAAAATGCGCTAAAAGGAAAAGCGAGAGAGCAGCGGGGGAGCTTGAGGGGGCAAGGCCCGCCTCAAATTGGATAAGCCGCCGCCGAAAAGCCTTGATATTCAAGGCTTTTCGGGCGAAGCAGCATTTTGATTTGTTCAAAATGCTCGGCGGATTGAGCTTGTCTGAAAAGTTGGTACAACTTTTCAGACAAGCTGAGAAACACCGGTGAAAACCGGTGTTTCTCTTTTTATATAATAGGAATACAATTTATATAAGCAGTCAAATAGCAATGGGCTTGGCGTCGGGCTCGATGGGGCAGACATACCCGGAGGCGGAGCGCTCGGCGTGTTCGTCTTGCGCTTTTTTCAAAAGCTCGGCATTGTCGATGAGCTCGATGGCGGCGGAGGCGAGCACCTTGCCGGCGGTGGCGAGCGCCTTGTGGGCGAGCGCGGTCTTGCCGCAGGAGACGACCTGCCAGGAATGCCCCGGTGTGCCCGCCGGCCACGCGGCGACGTAAATCTGCGCGGTGGGTGTCTGCCAGCTGACATCGCCCACGTCTGTGCTGCCGGGGACGAAGCACTCGCCGGAATAGTACGGCATGAGAAAGTCGTTCATCGGCTTTGCGCACTCGGCCTGAAGCGCCTTGACTTCTTTTGCGATTTCCGGGGAGAAGTTCGCGCCCGTGCCGGGGAGATAGGCGGGCTGGGGGTAGGTGGTTTTCAGCGCGGCGGCGAAATCAAGCTCCTCCGCCGTGTGTTCGGGCACGCCGACTTCGGCAAAGCAGTCGTGCATGAGCTTTTCGAGCGTGTAATTGGGCAGAGTCTCCGCTGTGCCGTCGATGAACACGCGCTCATACGTCGTGCCCGTCATGAGCGCGGCGCCCTTGGCAATGTCGTCCACGCGCGCTTGCAGCTTGACGGAGTCGGCCACCTTGTTGGCGCGCACCATGTACAGCACGTCCGCCTTGGACTGCACCACGTTCGGCGACACGCCGCCCGCATCGGTTATCGCGTAATGTATGCGGCAGTCGCTGGTGGTGTGCTCGCGCAAAAATTGCACGCCGATGTTCATCAGCTCAACCGCGTCGAGCGCACTGCGGCCGTTGTACGGGTCACCCGCCGCATGGGCGGGGACGCCGGAGAACTTGTACAGCACCTGAATGCAGGAATTGTTCGTGCCGGTGGAGTTTTCGTTGGTGTCGCCGGGGTGCCAGCAGAGCGCGGCATCGAGGCCGTACCACAGCCCGTCGCGCGCCATGTATGCCTTGCCCGCGCCGCCCTCTTCGCCGGGGCAGCCGTAGTAAATCACAGTGCCGGGCTTGCCGGTGAGCCGGAGATACTCCTTGACGGCCACGGCGGCGGCGAGTGACCCCGCGCCGAGCATGTTGTGCCCGCAGCCGTGTCCGCTCGCGCCCTCGATGACGGGGTTGTGCGCGGTGTTGCCGCAGACCTGAGACAATCCGGACAGCGCGTCATATTCGCCGAGTATGCCGATGATGGGCTTGCCCGCGCCGAAAGTGCCGGAAAAGGCGGTGTCGATGCCGCAGATTCCGCGCTCGACCGCGAAGCCGAGCTTTTCAAGCGCGTCGCAATAGGTGTCGGCGGCGAAATGCTCTTTCAATGACAGCTCCGGCTTGTCCCATATACTGTCGGATATATTATTATATAGTTGGGCGTTGGCGTCGACGGTGGCCAGCGCCTTTTGCTTAAACTCGTTCATCACAGCACCTTGGAAAGGAAGTCTTGCAGACGCGGGCTCTTGGGCGCGGAGAAAATCTCCTCCGGCGTGCCCTGCTCGACGATCTGCCCCTCGTCCATGAACACCACGCGGTTGCCCACCTCGCGGGCAAAGCCCATCTCGTGCGTCACCACGACCATGGTCATGCCTTCGCGCGCGAGCTTTTTCATCACGTCCAGCACCTCGCCCACCATTTCCGGGTCGAGTGCGCTGGTCGGCTCGTCAAAGAGCATGACCTCCGGCTCCATGGCCAGTGCGCGCACTATCGCCACGCGCTGCTTCTGCCCGCCGGAGAGCTGCGCGGGGTAGGCATCGGCGCGGTCATCAAGCCCCACGCGCTGCAAAAGCTCGTGCGCCTTGCTCTCGGACGCGGCCTTGTCGGCCTTTTTGACGAGAGTGGGGGCGATGGTCATGTTCTCCAACACGGATTTGTGCGGGAAAAGGTTGAAATGCTGGAACACCATGCCCATTTTCTCGCGGTATTTGTCTATATCTATCTTCTTTCCGTCGGGGGTCTTCTTTTGGGTGATGTCCACGCCGTCAAAAAAGACCGAGCCGGACGTGGGGGACTCCAGCATGTTCAGCGAGCGCAGAAACGTGGATTTGCCCGAACCGGACGGGCCGATTATAACAATGACATCGCCCTTGTAAATGTCCAAACTCACGCCGCGAAGAGCCTTGACGTCTTCGCCGTGGTAATATTTCTTGAGGTCTTTGACCTCGATAAGCTTTTCACCTGTCAACAACGCTCATCTTCCTTTCAAAATGACCGAAAATCTTGCTGAGAGCAAAGGTCATTACAAAGTATATCACGCCCACGATAACCAACGGCTCTATCGGCAGATACGTCGCGCCCTTGACGATGAGGCACTGGGTCATAAGGTCGCCGATGAAGAAGGTGGAGGCGAGGGAGGTGTCTTTGACGATCATGATAAACTCGTTGCCGAGTGCGGGGAGAATAGTGCGCAAGGCCTGGGGCACGATGATGTGCCACATGCACTGCGAGCTTGACATGCCGAGGCTTCTCGCGGCTTCGGTCTGCCCGGCGTCAACGGATTGAAGCCCGGATCGAATGACCTCGGAGACGTAGGCGGCACTGTTGCACACGAGCGCAATGGCAATGCAGGCAAACTTCTGCTTGTTCAAAAGCGGCACCATCATCGGCAGCGCAAAATAGAAGAAATAAAGCTGCAAGAGCATGGGTGTGCCGCGGATTATTTCAATGTACGCGGATGCGATCCACCTGATTGGTGCGATTTTGGACATTTTCATGCCCGCAATGAGACAGGCGAGTATCGCCCCGCAGCTGACCGTGATCGCCGCAAGTGCGAGCGTGTACGACACGCCGTCGATGAGGAACTTGTCCCAATATTTCGTCAGCAGCTTCACGATGTTATCAAAGCTGATAAAGGTCATGGCTTACGTCTCCCTTATGTATGTGATGCAAGGCTGGGGTGCGCCGCAGAGTTGCCTCTGCGGCGCGGGGTGTTTGCGATTATGAGAAATAGAGGAGTGGCGGATTATCTGTCGGGTTATCAGCCCTCAATGCTGACCTCGGCGGCATTTTCGGATGCGGCGAGAGCCTTGGCTTCTTCATACCACGGGCCGTACAGACCATCGGCCTCGGCCTTGGTGAGTGCCTCGTTGACGACTTCGAGCAGAGCGGTCTCGCCCTTGGTGATCATGATGACGTTGTTTTCATTCTCAAGGTTGACGGAGAACTGCCAATCGCAGATGACGAGGTCGGGATTGGAGGCGATGATGGACTCGGCGTTGCCCTTTGCGACGGCGAGGCCGACGATGTTGTCGCTCTTGAGCTCAAGGATGCCGGTGTTGATGTCACCGATGGTGATGGGGTTGGCTTCCGGAATCTGAGAGGTGAGGTAATCCATCTGAAGAGAGGCGATCTGTGCGCCGACATCAAGACCGTTGAAGTCCTCGGCGGTGGTGTACTTTTCGGCATCCGCTGCCTTGATGAGGATGACCTGCTCGGTCTCGTTTTCGCCTGCGATGTATTCCTGGCTCAGCTCATAGTTTTCGGCACGCTCTTCCGTCCAGGAAAAGCCGGAGATGGACATGGGGACAGCACCGGTGTAAACCGCGGTCTGGCAAGCGTCAAAGCTCAGCGGCTCGATGACAAGCTCAACGCCGAGGTAATCGGCAAGGTACTTGGCCAGCGTCACGTCAAAGCCGACGTACTGGTCCTGACCTTCCTTGGAGGCGTCAACGAACTCCATCGGGGCAAAGTCCGGGGAGAGAGCAACGTACAGAACGCCCTCTGCCTTTATCGTGTCGAGAACGCCGTTGTCGGCGGCTTCCTCGGCGGGTGCGGCGTCCTCGGCGGGAGCTTCGGTGGCGGCGGGTGCGGCGGACTGACTGCCGCAGGCACAAAGGGCAAGCACCATCATAAGTGCAAGTGCGAGAGAAAGAATTTTGTTAAGCTTTTTCATTTTTGTATTCCTCCAAATGTTTGGTTGAATTTTTATTTGACTACGTTGCGAATGATAGCATAAATATGCACGGTTGTCAACAGGAGTTTGCAAAAATATTCACTGATTTGCACGGTTTGTGAATGTTGAATGTTGCATGGCGGGTGAAGTACGGATTCTGTTGTGCAACTTTACCCCTTGAAATAGGCCGAAAATGAGAAAACCGCCGCTTGCGCATGGGCAAAGCTGCACAACGGCATAGAATGCGCATAAGAATAAATGAATATATTCATCGTGTATGCATAATCGTGAGTGCATATTCGCAGAATGCGAATATGCACTCACTGCGCGGCGGGGGCAACAAAAGGACAGACCGCGCCGCCGAGCGGCGGCGCGGGCGACCCCACAGTCAGCGGCTGCGCCGCTGACAGGCGGCAGGTGTTCAACTCCCGTCCGCCTAGGCGAACGAGAATCGAACCCCGTCCGCCTAGACGAGCGGCTTTTGCGGCAATTTGTCGCCGGGGGGCGGGGTGGGACGCATATACTATTAAAATAAAAAAGAAAAATGCGGGGAAAATGCAATAAAACTCTTGCAATTCGGGCATAAATCTGATATAGTATCAGAGCATTTCGCACGGGGACGGACTTTCCCCCATGTGGCCGGAGTGATTCGGCTTGGTGGAGGGGTTGAAGTCCTCGGAGGAAAAAACAAAAATTTGGAGGAAATGAAATGTCAGTAGTATCCATGAAGCAGCTTCTGGAAGCCGGTGTCCACTTCGGCCACCAGACCCGTCGCTGGAACCCCAAGATGGCCGAGTACATCTATTGCGAGCGCAACGGCATCTACATCATCGATCTTCAGAAGACCGTGAAAAAGCTCGAAGAGGCTTATGAGTTCGTCCGTCAGCTCTCCGAAAACGGCCAGAGCATTCTCTTCGTCGGCACCAAGAAGCAGGCGACCGACGCCGTCAAGGAAGAGGCCTCCCGCGTGGGCATGTACTATGTCAACGCCCGTTGGCTCGGCGGCATGCTCACCAACTTCAAGACTATGCGCACCCGCGTTGACCGCCTTGCACAGCTGAAGAAGATGCAGGAAGACGGCACCTTCGACATGCTGCCCAAGAAGGAAGTCATGAAGCACCTGGGCGAGATGGAAAAGCTCGAAAAGTACCTGGGCGGCGTCAAGGACATGAAGAAGCTCCCCGGCGCGCTGTTCGTTGTTGACCCGCGCAAGGAGCACAACGCCATTGCCGAGGCCCGCAAGCTGCACATCCCCATCGTCGCCATCGTCGACACCAACTGCGACCCCGATGAGGTCGATTACGTCATCCCCGCAAACGACGACGCCATCCGCGCCATCCGCCTGATTGCCGCCACCATGGCCAACGCCGTTCAGGAAGGCCGTCAGGGCGTTGATGCCGAGGGCGAGGCTGTTGAGGCCGAGGCCGCTGTCGAAGAAGCTTCCGTCGAGGAATAATTTGAAACGACACGATAAGGGGCGGCATGCGCCCCTTATCTCAGATAATATTATAGGAGGATAATCACTATGGCATTTACCGCTCAGGATGTTAAGACACTCCGTGAGATGACCAACGTCGGCATGATGGACTGCA
>CAZXVA010000061.1:0-9493 GCA_964644305.1 uncultured Oscillospiraceae bacterium | reverse complement strand
TTGACGTTGGGCATCATGCTCACCATGCCGTCAACCATGCCGAGACCGGCGCGGAGTATGGGCACGATGGCCAGCTTCTTGCCGGCGATGCGGCGGCACTTGGCAACTGCGACCGGAGTCTTGACGTCGACCTCCTCCAGCGGCAGGTCGCGCGTGGATTCATAGCACATCAGCATGGCGATTTCGGAGACGATTTCGCGGAATTCCTTCACGCTGGTCTTCTCGTCGCGCAGGATGGACAGTTTGTGCTGGATAAGGGGATGGTCGAATACGCAAAGTTTGCTCATGTTCACGTTTCTCCTTTATAAAAAATATTATGCTGAACTTAGTTAGTCGCGGCCTCGCGGGCAAGGCGTTCTTGCCGCTCCCGCTCGGCCTGAGAAAGGCGCAGATACACCGGCAGCAGCTCATCCGCCGTGCCGAGGGGCTTGTCCTCGGCGGCCATTGCCACGCCCCACGCATCCTGCCATACGAGATTTTCCGGCGCAACAGAGCAGGGGATTGACGCGCCGTCGAAAAAGCTTTTTGTAATCGCCGCGCCGTCGCCCACGATGAACACGCCCTCGCCGAGGGCGCGCACTTCATCCGCAAGCTCTGCAAGTGCAATGGCGCGATCCGCGCTCACGCGCACGGGGCGGCAGTTTTCTATCTTGAAAATCGCGTTATAAACCTGATTGCGCCGCGCGTCCATCGCGCAGCAGACATAGCCGCCGTGCGCCACGCCGTGCCACGCCATAGCCTCCAGCGTCGACACACCGATGCACGGCTTTTCGCCGGCCCATGCAAGCCCTTTCACCGCCGACACGCCTATGCGTATCCCCGTGAACGACCCCGGCCCTTGCGCCACGGCCAGCGCGTCAACGTCTGCAAGCGTCACTTCGCAGTTTTTCAGCAAGTCCTCGGCCATCGGCAAAAGAGTGCGGCTGTGGGTGAGCGCGCTGCACTGCGTGTATTGCGCCACGAGCGCGCCATCGCGCACAAGCGCCACGGACGCGGCCTTGGCCGATGATTCAAACGCCAGTATCAGCATTTCGCGCCCTCCTCAATTGTGATTTTCCTTTGCCCGTCGCCGAGCTTTTCAATGCGCACGATGGTCTCATCGCCGAAAAACGCGTCCTGCACGTTTTCGCTCCATTCCACGGCGCACACCGCGCCGCGCCGGAGATAATCCTCCCATCCGATGTCGAACAGCTCTTCCGCGTCCGACAAGCGGTACATATCAAAATGGATAAGCTCGCGCTCGCCGAGGTATTCGTTGACTATCGTGAACGTCGGGCTGGACACACGGCAGTCAAGCCCCATGCCGCGCGCCATGCCGCGCACGAACGCGGTCTTGCCCGCGCCGAGGTCGCCGTACATTGCCACGACCGACCCGCCCTTCAGCCCGGCGGCGAACTGCTCGCCGATTTTCTCGGTCTCGTGCTCGCTGTTGGAAATAAATTCTGCCATAACACGCTCCGAATTTGTTTCTAAATTCGTAATATTATACACCGTTAGCGGCATTGCGTAAAGAGCAATTATGTGCTAAAATACAGTCTGAACGCGGCGCGATTTTTGGTGATATCCCATTCAACGTGCCGAAATCGGGGCTTTTTGCAAGCTTTGAGTTGAACAGGCGGTGTTATTATAAAAGATTTCAAGAAATATATCAAAATATTTTTTCAACGGGCGGACATTTTTTTGCTCGTCATGTGCATTATCTGCTCGATTTACGGCATAGTCGCGATTGAAAAGGCGGTCACGGGCATGGCCGAGGGCGGCTGGGCCGGCATGGAAAACCCGACGAAGTTCATCGTGGTTCAGGTGTTCTCCATGTTCCTGGGCATCGGCATGTTCGTCTTTTTCACGGTCATCGACTCCGACCTCTTGGGTGAGCAGTGGAAGGCGCTTTGTGTCGTCAACGTTTTGCTCATCGTCGCCCTTGTCATCCTCGGTCAGGATGACGGCACCGGCAACAAAAGCTGGATTCGCTTCGCCGGTATCGGCGTTCAGCCGTCCGAGGTTATAAAGGTTTTGTATATCGTCGTCTCCGCCAAGCAAATGACGTATTTGAAGGAGTATAAGGACATCAATTCCTTCCTCTCCGTCGTGCAGATGGCCGGGCACTTCGTCATCGTCTTCGGCATGATCGTCGTCGTCTCCGGTGACCTCGGAAGCGCGGGCATACTCATCGCGGTTTTCCTCGTCATGTTCTTTGTCCTCGGCGTGCGGCTTTATTGGTTCGCCCTCGGCGGCGCGGCCGTCGCGGCGGCAATCCCGCTTTTGTGGACATACTTTTTGAAGGATTATCAAAAACAGCGCCTTGTCGCGCCTTATGACCCGTCCGTCGACCCCGACGGCTGGGGCATCACCTGGCAGACCACGCAAAGTAAGCTCACTCTCGCCTCCGGGCGTCTCACCGGCGTTGAAGAGGGGCATCGCGCCTCCGTTTTCACCGGCAAGCACACCGACTTCATTTTCTCCTGCATCGGCGAAAACTGGGGCATGGTCGGCTGCATAATCGTCATCATTTTGCTGACGATTATCATCATTCACTGCGCGTACATCGGCCTGCGCGCCGGGCGCACGTTTGACATGCTCGTCTGCATGGGCGTCACCGCCGCTGTTGCGTTCCAAACTTTCATCAACATCGGCATGAACGTCGGCATCACCCCTGTTATCGGCATCACCCTCCCGTTCTTCAGCTATGGCGGCTCGTCGATGGTCACAATGTTCGGGGCAATGGGGCTTGTCTCGGGCACAAAGTTCAAGCCCAAGCCACAGCACGGCTCGCTTTTGTATTGAATATATCAACGAAAAATCCCTCGGAGAATACTCCGAGGGATAGTTATTTACAGTGCGTCGGTATAGCTCCCGGCGGTGTGGCCTGCGAGAATTTCATAATACTGAGCATAGGTCAGCGCGAAATACGGCGTCGTGAAAATGCTCACGCACCAGCCGATTGCGGCGAGGGAGGAGAGGAACATCCATCCGATGAAGCTCAAATCCAGCATGAACAGCTCGGCCTTGTGGCCTTTCATCATGCGCTTGCTCTCGCGGATGCACTCCATCACGGACATTTCGGGGTGGTCAATGAGAATGTACAACGCCATGCGATAGCTGTACGCCGCGATTATGCCCGGCACGAACAGCAGCAGCGACCACAGCGTCGTGAAAACCCATTTGAGAATGGAAAGCCACAGCACCCGGCCGAAAATGCCGAACCCGTCAAGCAGATTGCCAAAGCATGCGCCCGTGCCGCGCACGGTGTTGAGGATGAATATCGTGAACCCGGCGGAGACGATGCACGAGGCGATTTGCAGCGCCGCGTCGACGATGTAAGACGTTGCGGGCGGCATGTACTCGGTCATGTACTCCATGGCGTATTCATAATGCCCGTTTTGCATGTGGGTGAGGATTTGCTCAATGTCGCTCTGCGTCAGGCTGAGTCCGAGCAGACGCGCCGACAGAAACGAGAACAAAAGCGAAACCGCAAGATATATCATCGTCACGCGGATAGGAGAGGGATTCGCCGTGCTCAGCATGCCCTTTGACCGGCGCTTGAGCTCAATGCGATCTATGTTCATTTCAAAGCACTTCCTTTTGTGACCCGGTCACGCGCCGCCCAAACGCCGCGCCCGAATCTTTCTCGCCAATAATATTATCATCACTCCCCGTCAAAGTAAAGCAAAAAATGTGAATAACCGAAAAAACGACTTGACAAGCGCCGCGCGGAATGCTATTATAGTCAAGCGTTCCAGAGATGCGCGAGTGGTGGAATTGGCAGACTCGCTAGATTCAGGTTCTAGTGCTCACTCCGGGCGTGCGGGTTCAAGTCCCGCCTCGCGCACCATTTTTCAAAAATCCCGTAGTTGTTGAAACTACGGGATTTTCTTGTGCCATCAACGTCTTTCGGCTTTTCTGCGCGGTTATTCTGCGCCACATTCGAGAGCCGAAATAACACTTTGTGAAGCACTTTAACTGCCGCTTTTGCTAACGGATTTACTAACGGCCTTGCCGGAGTAGAATTCCACCATTTTCACGGCCTCGCGTTTGAAATCGGAACGAGCCTGATATAAGAAAATAGAAGCTAAATCGTAGGCGGAAGACTTGCAAAAGACGCTTGAGGATTAAATTGAGGCGGGCATCCGCACCATTAAAAAAGAGGTGAGCACTCACGGCCAAAAGAGCATTTGAGCGCACAAGAGCGAAATCGGCACAACGAAACTTTTCCGCGTCGCACGTCAAAACACAATCAACGAGGGATAGAGCAACGGCGCTGGTGAAAAACCAAACCCAATTATAATAATAACTTTATTCACTTGATAAAAAAGAGCCGAAACATTTTTCCGCACATACGGCTACTTGGCCTCGGTGGGAGAAATGAACAGCTCTAATGGTGTCAATATATCACAGTTTGATGTATAAGTCAATTATAAGATTCTCCTGCATTATCCCATGACATCAAAAAACATATTGCGCTATAATACCAACAGAAAGCCTGAGCATTGCTCATAGCGGAAACGGTATGGGTCACGGCGGCATGTAAAGTCCGTCGGGTGTTCGGACTTTCTTTGTTTATGAATTCTATTTATGTATGAAAAACGAGCCTTTGTCATTTGACAAAGGCTCGTTTTGGTCGGAGTGCGGAGATTTGAACTCCGGGCCTCTTGGTCCCGAACCAAGCGCGCTACCAGCTGCGCTACACCCCGGTGCTCTCTCAAGCTGTTTCATTATAATTACTTAATGCCCGATTGTCAAGCACAAAATTCGCGCATAAGGAAAGAAAAATGCAAATACAATGTTTCATAATGACAACAGGGGAGGAGGGAGAAGCGTGAAAGCAGAGATGAACCCTCTCCTCCTTGCGGCTCTTTGTGCTCTTGCACTGCGGCTCATGCTGCCGACGGTGCACGATGCGCTGGGCGCGTCGGCTCGTGCGTTCGTCGCCGCCGGGGCGGACGACGCCGTTGTCGAGACCATCGGCGCGCTCATCGCGCCCGGCGGCATGCGCGGCGCGCTTGCCTATGCCTTCTCGCCGTCGCGCGAGTACATAAGCTGCTTTGTCGGCGAAGAATAAGTCGGGGTGAAAATGCGCGATACTTCACATTATACTATATCTCCCCGCGCTGCGCGCGTCAGCCCTGCGGCGGTTGCGGCATGCGCCGCGGCGGTATATTTCCTCGATTTTTACGTTCTGTCGGCGCTTCTTTTTGCCGTGGTCGCGCACGAGCTGGGGCACGTGGCGTGTTTGCGCGCGTTCGGGCTGGATATTCGCGACGTCTCCGTCGACGCGGGCGGGCTGTGCATTGATTATCGCGGCGAATGCGGCGCGCTCATTCATGCCCTCGCGGCGGCGGCAGGCCCTGCCGCCGGAATCGCCTATGCGTATCTCTGCTCATACCTCGGCATTCGCCTGCGCCTCGCGTGGCTGCAACTCGGCGCGGGGCTCAGCCTGATTCTCTCGCTTTATAACCTTTTGCCGGTCATGCCGCTCGACGGCGGGCGGTTATTCGCCGCCGTGGCCTCGGCGCTCATCGGCGAAAGACGCGGCGGCGCACTTTCCGCAATGCTGAGCGCGGCGGTGTGCGCAATACTGCTCATCCTCGGTGTGCGTCTTTTCGCGCGTTCATGCGGCGCGGGGCTGCTTATCGCGGCAATGTGCCTCATTCACGCCTCATGCAAAGAGCGCGCACGACGCGGGTATTGAAAAATGCGCAAAAGTCATGTACAATAGAGATATATTATGGCAATACAACGGAGAAACACATGGATAAACGTCTTGAACGCATACTCCCGCGTGTGCAAAAGCCCGCGCGCTACACCGGGGGCGAGTACAACCAAATCATCAAAGACAAAAGCAAGGTCGACCTTCGCGTGGCCTTTTGCTTCCCGGATACCTACGAGATCGGCATGTCCAATCTCGGCATGAGTATACTATATAATACTATGAACTCGCTGGATTTCGTCTGGTGTGAGCGCGTGTTCGCCCCGTGGGGGGATATGCACAGCGAAATGAAAAACGCGGGCATTGAGCTGTACGCCCTCGAAAGCGGGGACAGTGTGCGCGAATTCGACGCGGTGGCGTTCTCCGTGGGGTATGAAATGGCGTACACCACCGTGCTCGACATGCTGGACATGTCCGGCATTCCCATCCGCAGTGCCGAGCGCGAGGGGCTGACGCCGATTGTCATGGCGGGCGGCTCATCCGCCGTGAATGCCGAGCCCATGGCGCCGTTTATTGATCTTTTCCTCCTCGGCGAGGGCGAGGAGCTTGACAACGAGGTTTTGACGCTTCTGCGTCAGGCAAAGCAGGAGCACTGGACAAAGCACGACTTTCTTGTGCGCGCGGCGCAAATTGAGGGCGTTTACGTTCCCTCGCTTTATGATATCGACTATAACCCGGACGGCACGGTTCGCGCCATCACGCCGCGCGAGGGCGCGCCCGAAAAGGTGACCAAGCGCATAATTGCCGACCTTGACGCCGTGCCGTACCCGACAAAACCCGTCGTGCCCAGCACTGAGATTGTGCACGACAAGGTCAGTCTTGAGCTGTTCCGCGGCTGTGTGCGAGGCTGCCGCTTTTGTCAGGCGGGGCATATTTATCGCCCAATCCGCGCCAAAAAGCCGGAGACCATCATCGCGCAGGGCATCGAAACCCTGAAAAATACCGGCTATGAGGATGTCACGCTCCTTTCGCTCAGCACCAGCGATTATCGCCCCTTGCCGCAGCTTTTGGACGGGCTGCTCGAATACTGCGAGGGGCGCAGCATCGGCCTTTCACTGCCGTCACTGCGCGCGGACAACTTCTCCATGGACATCATGCAGCGGCTGCAAAAGGTTCGCAAAAGCGGCCTGACCTTCGCCGTCGAGGGCGGAAGCCAGCGCCTGCGCGACGCGATAAACAAAAACGTCACCGAGGAGGAGCTGCTGCACACCTGCGCGCTTGCGTTCGCCGGCGGCTGGAACGGCGTCAAGCTGTATTACATGCTCGGCCTCCCCACCGAGACGGACGAAGACATTCTCGGCATCGCCGAGATGGCAAACCGCGTGCTGCACACCTGGCGCGAAAACGCCAAGAACAAAAACCGCGGCGTGAAGATTACCATTTCCACCTCGTGTTTTATCCCCAAGCCTCACAGCCCGTTTCAGTGGGAGGCGCAGATCAGCATGGACGAATACCTCCGCCGCGTCAACCTCCTGCGCTCGGCCATCACGGCCAAAAACGTCACATATAACTGGCACGACGCCGAAACCAGCCTCATCGAGGCCGTGCTCTCGCGCGGCGACAGGCGCGTCGCCGACGCCATCGAATGGGTCTGGCGCGACGGCGGGCGTCTGGATTCATGGACTGACTATTTCTCCTTTGACCGGTGGATGCGCGCCTTTGCCGAGTGCGGCATTGACCCGGACTTTTACGCCGCGCGCGAGAGAAGCACAGATGAAGTCCTGCCTTGGGACATGATTGATGTCGGCGTTCGGCGCGAGCATTTTCTGCGTGAGCGTGAGCGGTGTTACGCCTCCGCGCTTTCGCCCGACTGCCGCAAGCAGTGTTCGGCCTGCGGCGCGGCAAGGCTTTTGAAAGGAGGGCGCTGTGATGGATAAGCTCAGACTCAGATTCAAAAAAACAGGCCGCGCGATATACATTTCGCACCTCGACCTCATGAAAACCGTCCAGCGTGCCTTTTCCCGCGCGGGATACGTGCTCAAATATTCCGAGGGCTTCAACCCGCGTCCGCAGCTCTCTTTTGCCCTGCCGCTCTCCGTCGGAACGGGCAGCGTTTGCGAGGTGCTGGATTTCAAGCTCAAGGACGATGCCGCGCTTGATGACATGCCCGCGCGCCTCACGGCGGCCTTACCCGAAGGCATTGAAATTATCGAGGTTTATGAACCGGCGCGCAAGGTGTCCGAGATTAAATGGCTTGAAATAAGCGGCATTATGGAGTATGATAATGAAAACCCCGCCGACATGGCAGGGAAGCTCAGTGCGTTTTATGCCGCCGAAGCCATTGTCATCACCAAGCGCACAAAGCGCGGCGAGGCCGAAACCGACATCAAAAGCGCGATTCATTCCATTGACTTTTTGCCCACGGAGGGCGGCGTGCAGGTGCACGCGGTGATTTCCGCGCAAGAGCCGACGCTCAACCCGGAGCTTTTGACAGACGCGCTCCGGCAAAAAGCGCCGAGCCTTGCCCCGGATTTCGCAAAGTATACGAGACTGGAGACCTTTGACATTCAAATGACGGTTTTCAGATAACAGAGGGCGCTGCCTATGAAAAAAATAGCGATTTTTCAAAGCGAGCTTGGCGTTGGAGGCATTCAAAAATCCCTTGTCAACCTCCTGCGCGCGTTGGATTATGACCGCGTGGAGGTTGACCTCTTCCTCTCCGACGACGAACGCTTTTGGCAAATTGATTTTCCGGAAAAACTGAATATACATTATCTCCGACATACGCCGAGGTTTTATTCTTTCATCCCGTTCGACACGGCCAAGCGCATACTCGAATACGACTTCCCGCCGGACAAGGTGTATGACCTCGCTATTGACTTCAACTCTTATCAATGCTCCTGCGCTGTCGGCGCGCTGACTGTCCCGGCGAAATACCGCGTCATGTGGATTCACAACGATGTGCGCATCAAGCTCCGAGACGAGTGGAAATACCGCGTTTTGTGGCACTTTTTCAAGGGGAAGTTCAAGTATTACGACGAGTTTATCCCCGTGTCGGGCGCATTGTGGGAGCCGTTTGCGTCGATGTCCGGCGTTGGAGAGGAGCACAGGCACCGTGTCATACAAAACGTGATAAACGTCGCGGAGATTCATGAAAAAATGCTTGTTGACCCGCCGGATCTCACGCTTGACGAGTCAAAGCTCAATTTCGTGGCACTCGGCAAGCTCTGCCACCAAAAGGGCTATGACATCATGCTTGAGGAGTTTTCAAAAGCCGCCGCTGTGCGCGACGATTTGCGCCTTTACATTATCGGTGCGGGGCCGGATGAGCTTCAGCTCAAGTCACTCTCCTCACAGCTCAAGCTCGACGGCAAGGTTCACTTCCTCGGCAAGAAGAGCAATCCCTATTGCTACATGAACAAAATGGACGCGTTCATATCCACCTCGCGCTATGAGGGTCAGCCGCTGAACATCATGGAGGCCATGGCCGTCGGCCTGCCGCTTTATTGCACGAAAAACCTCGAAAGCTACACCGAGGGGCTTGAAGGCAAGGCCGACATCGCCGCCGCCCTCATCGCCGCCACAAAGCAGCCCAAGCACCCCGACAATTTAATTGAATACAATCAGAAGATACTTGACAGCATCTATAATCTCACCGAAAGCGAGAAATAAGCGCGACAAAGCAAAAAATGCTTGCTTTTTGCGCATGACTGTGATATCATATCTAAGCTTTTGTGGGCAACCACAAGTGAGAAAGGCGGTCCGCTGCCGAGGCGAAATGCCCTCCGGTCATGAACGTCTATATACAAGGAAGGATTAGATTATGGATCTGGTCAAAATTCTCAG
>CAZXVA010000060.1:0-9526 GCA_964644305.1 uncultured Oscillospiraceae bacterium | reverse complement strand
CTTCTTGTAAGTGCCGGCAACGGGGTGCTGGAAACGGGTGGGGTTGGTGGAGTTGCCGGTGATGGAAACGTCAACGCCCTCGGAGTGCATGATGGCAACGCCCTCGCGGACATCGTCACAGCCGTAGCAGCGGACATTGGCGCGCTCGCCCTCGGAGTAGCGAATCTCACGGACGATTTTCAGCTCGCCGGTGAAGTAGTCAAACTGGGTCTGGACATAGGTGAAGCCGTTGATACGGGAGATGATCTGGGCGGCATCCTTGCCGAGACCGTTGAGGATGACGCGCAGGGGCTCTTTGCGAGCCTTGTTGGCGTTCTTGACGATGCCGATTGCGCCCTCTGCGGCGGCGAAGGATTCATGACCGGCGAGGAAGGCAAAGCACTTGGTCTCGTCGGAGAGGAGCATTGCGCCGAGATTGCCGTGGCCGAGGCCGACCTTGCGGTCTTCGGCGACGGAGCCGTCAAGGCAGAAGCTCTGCAGGCCGATGCCGATGTACTTGGCGGCTTCGGCGGCGTTCTTCGCGCCGGACTTGATGGCGATGGCAGCGCCAACGCAGTATGCCCAGCGGACGTTTTCAAAGCAGATCGGCTGAATGCCGGCGGCGATGTCATACGGGTCAAAGCCCTTGGCCTGGCAAATCTCTCTGCACTCTTCGACAGAGCCGATGCCGTACTGAGCGAGGACACCGTTTATTTTGTCTATTCTTCTCTCGTAATTTTCAAAAAGAGCCATTTGTTCGTCCTCCTTGTCTTATTCGTGGCGCGGGTCTATGTACTTGGCGGCGTTGTCGAACTGGCCGTAGTGACCCTTGGCCTTTTCAAGAGCCTCGTTGGCGTCGATGCCCTTCTTGATGAAGTCCATCATCTTGCCGAGGGAGACAAACTCATAGCCGCAAATCTCGTCATCCTTATTCAGTGCGAGGCGGGTGACATAGCCCTCGGTGAGCTCGAGGTAACGCGGGCCCTTTTCCTTGGTGGCGAACATGGTGCCGACCTGAGAGCGCAGACCCTTGCCGAGGTCTTCCATGGAAGCGCCGACGGCGAGGCCGTCTTCGGAGAAAGCGGACTGGGAGCGGCCGTAAACTATCTGGAGGAACAACTCGCGCATGGCGGTGTTGATGGCGTCGCACACGAGGTCGGTGTTGAGAGCCTCGAGAATGGTCTTGCCGATGAGAATCTCGGAGGCCATTGCGGCGGAGTGGGTCATGCCGGAGCAACCGATGGTTTCAACGAGTGCTTCCTCGATAATGCCCTCTTTGATGTTAAGGGTCAGCTTGCATGCGCCCTGCTGAGGAGCACACCAGCCAATGCCGTGGGTAAAGCCGGAGATGTCGGAAATCTGCTTTGCCTGAACCCATTTGCCCTCTTCGGGGATGGGTGCGGGGCCGTGGTATGCGCCCTTAGCCACGGGGCACATATTCTTGACTTCTGTGGTGTAGATCATATTGATCTTCTCCCTTCTATCCTTATAATTTGTATAAACTTATTTGATGAGGCACTCGCCGGTCATTTCCGCGGGCTTTTCAAGACCCATGACGGAAAGGAGCGTGGGCGCAATGTCCGCCAAGCGGCCGGGCTGAAGCTCGACGCCGGGGAGCGTGACGGCAAAGGGGACGGGGTTGGTGGTGTGAGCGGTGTTGACCTTGCCGGTTTCATCGAACATGCAGTCGGCATTGCCGTGGTCTGCGGTGACGAAAAGGACGGTGTCGGGGTGCTTTTCAGCCTCGGCCATGATGCGCCCCATGCATGCGTCAACGGTTTCCACTGCCGTGACGGCGGCGGGCATGACGCCGGTGTGGCCGACCATGTCGCAGTTTGCGAAGTTGCAGACGACGAGGGCGTAATCATCGGAGGCGATGGCTTCAACGCACTTGTCGGCAACCTTTTCCGCGCTCATCTGCGGGATGAGGTCATAAGTCGGGTACTCCTTGGGCGAGGGCACGAGGCAACGCTCTTCACCGGGAATTTGCTTTTCGACGCCGCCGTTGAAGAAGAACGTGACATGCGCGTACTTCTCGGTTTCGGCCACGCGGAACTGCTTGAGGCCGCATGCGCTGACGTAATCGCCGAGGGTGTTTTCAATTTCTTCGGGCGGGTAAGCGATGGGCAGGGGCAGAGTCTCGTCATACTGGGCGGTGCAGACGTAAGAAAGCGGGAAGACCGTTTTCTTGCGGGCAAAGCCGTCAAAGTCGGCGAGGTTGAGCGCCCAGGTCATTTCGCGGGCGCGGTCGGGGCGGAAGTTCATGAAGATGACGCTGTCGCCCGGATTGATGACGCCCTCCGGCGTGACGACGACAGGCTCGACAAACTCGTCCGTCACGTCATTGGCATAACTTGCCTCGACGGCGTGAACGGCATCGGGGTCGGACACGCCCTCGCCGCAGACGATGGCGTTATAGCCCTTTTCGACGCGATCCCAGCGCTTGTCGCGATCCATGCCCCAAAAGCGACCCTGTATGGTGGCGATTTTGGCGTTGCCGAGTTCGGCGCACTTGTCCGCAAGCTGCGCGACGAAGCCCGCGCCGCTCTTGGGCGCGACGTCGCGCCCGTCGAGGAAGCAGTGGACATACACATTTTCCACGCCGCGCATTTTGGCCATGTCGAGGGCGGCGAAAATATGCCCCAAATGGCTGTGGACGCCGCCGGTGGAGAGAAGCCCCATGACGTGCAGCGCCTTGCCGCTTGCCTTGGCATCGTCCATGGCCTTGATGTACGCCTTATTCTCGAAGAACTTGCCGCTTTCGATGTCGCGGGTCATCTTGGGGAGAATCTGGAATACGACGCGCCCGGCGCCGATGTTGGTGTGGCCAACCTCGGAGTTGCCCATCTGCCCGTCGGGCAGGCCGACGTCAAGGCCGGAGGCCTGAAGCGTGGTGGTGGGATAGATCGAGAAAAGCTTATCGAGATTGGGGGTGTTGGCCTTGAAAACGGCGTTCCCCTCGGTGGGGGCGGCAAGGCCGTACCCATCGAGGATTATAAGAACAGCTTTTTTACTCATTGTGAAAAATCACTCCTGAACAGTTGCTTTGACGATGGTGGCAAAGTCAACCGGCTTGAGGGACGCGCCGCCGATGAGGCCGCCGTCGATGTCGGGCTGGGCAAGAAGCTCATAAGCGTTCTTGGCGTTCATGCTGCCGCCGTAGAGAATGGAGACGGCACGGGCGGGGCGAGCACCGTAAATCTTGCGGATGACGGCACGGATGCCCTCGCAGACCTCCTGCGCCTGCTCGGCAGTGGCGGTTTTGCCGGTGCCGATGGCCCAGATGGGCTCATAAGCGATGACGCAGCGGCGGAGTGCGGTGGCGTCGATGCCGCTGAGGGCGGCCTTGACCTGATAGGCCACGTATTCCATGGTCAGATCCATCTCACGCTGCTCAAGGCTTTCGCCGACGCAGATGATGGGAGTGATGCCCTGTTCGAGAAGAGCCTTGGCCTTCTCGTTGACGAGCATGTCGGTTTCGCCGTGGTACTGGCGGCGCTCGGAGTGGCCGACGATGCAGTACTTGGCGCCGATATCGGCGAGCATGGACGCGGAGACCTCACCGGTGTATGCGCCCTTTTCGTACTTGCTGACGTCCTGACCGCCGGCGGCGACCTTGCAGTCCTTGCCGGCCTTGACCATGTTCTGAATCATGACTGCCGGGGTGCAGAGAACGATTTCGCACACCTTGCTCTTGGGCAGGTTCTCTCTCAGCTCTTCAATGAAGGGCTTGACGCCGGAATTGGTCATGTTCATCTTCCAGTTGCCGGCGATTATGGTTTTGCGGTATTTTCTGTTCATTTTCAGCTCTCCTTTTCGTTTATTACGGACACGCGCGCGCCGCATTGGGCGCGCATAACGTGTGAGGTTTATTATATGATTACTTGATTATTTGTCCAGCAGGCAGGCGACACCCGGAAGCTCCTTGCCCTCAAGGAACTCAAGGCTTGCGCCGCCGCCGGTGGAAATGTGGGTGATCTTGTCGGCAAAGCCGAGCTTTTCAACAGCTGCCGCGCTGTCGCCGCCGCCGACTATCGTGACTGCGCCGGAGTCGGCAAGCGCCTTGGCCATGGCCTTGGTGCCGTTGGCAAACTTGTCAAACTCGAAAACGCCCATGGGCCCGTTCCAAACGATGGTGCCCGCGCCGGAGACGGCCTCGGTGAAGAGGGCGACGGTCTTCGGGCCGATGTCCATGCCCATGAGCTCGGGGGCAATGTCGCCCTCGACGAGGACAGGCTCAGCGTCGGCGGAGAACTCGGCGGCGCAGTAGTTATCCACGGGGAGGAGGAACTTGACGCCCTTGGCCGCGGCCTTTTCGATCATGTCCTTGGCATAGTCAAGGCGATCGGCCTCAAGCAGGGAGTTGCCGACCTCGAAGCCTTGAGCCTTTTTGAAGGTGTAGGCCATGCCGCCGCCGATGATGATGGTGTCGGCCTTTTCGAGGAGGTTGTTGATGACGTTGATTTTGTCGGAAACCTTGGCGCCGCCCAAAACAGCCACGAACGGGCGCTTGGGGTCGTCGAGAGCCTTGCCCATGATGGACAGCTCTTTGTCAACGAGCAGGCCGGAGTAGGCCGGGAGATACGCCGCGACGCCGGCGGTGGAGGCGTGGGCACGGTGAACGGTGCCGAACGCGTCGGACACGAACACGTCTGCCATGTCGGCAAGAGCCTTGGCGAAGTCCGCGCCGTTCTTTTCCTCGCGGATATCGAAGCGGAGGTTTTCAAGCAGGAGAAGCTGGCCGGGCTGGAGAGCGGCGGCCTTGGCGGCGGCGTCCTCGCCGATGATGTCCTTGGCGAAGATGACGTCCATGCCGAGAAGCTCGGACAGGCGCTTGGCAACGGGTGCGAGGGTCAGCTTTTCCTTCCACTCGCCCTTGGGCTTGCCGAGGTGGGAGCAGGCGATAACGGCCGCGCCGTTTTCGAGGAGATACTTAATCGTGGGCAGGGCGGCCTTGATGCGCTTGTCGCTGGTGATTTCGCCGGTCTCCTTGTTCTGGGGGACGTTGAAGTCGCAGCGGAGCAGGACCTTCTTGCCCTTGACATCCACATCATAAACTGTCTTCTTGTTGTAGTTCATTGTATGCCTCCTAAAAATATGAATAAACAAACTTGGGTCATTCGGCCATGCTGCCCACGCCGAGCAGACCGGGAAAGCCCTGCTGGCGAAGTGCCTCATAAGCCAATATAGCAACGGAGTTGGAAAGATTCAGACTCCGAGCCTCACTGATCATGGGAATGCGGATGCATTCCTCGCGGTATCTCTCCCGAAGCCATTCGGGCAGACCCGCCGTCTCCTTGCCGAACATCAGCGTCGCCCCGCGGGAAAAATCCGCCTCAAAGTAGGAACGCGGCGCTTTCGTCGTGGCGAGGAAGAGATTGCCGTCGCCGTTTTTGGCGAAGTATTCATCGAGGTTTTCATAAACCGAGATGTCCACCAAGTGCCAATAATCAAGGCCACAGCGTTTCACGGCTTTGTCGGAGATATCAAAGCCGAGGGGCTTGATGAGATGCAAGCGCGCCCCCGTGGCAGCGCACGTGCGCGCAATCGCGCCCGTGTTGTGCGGAATCTCCGGCTCGACAAGAACGATGTCAAGCATTGCCTCACCTCTATTGTCACGATTTTATCACATATCTTTTCGCTTTCCAAGTCATTTTATCACAAAAATCCGAAAAATCATGTATTTTTTTTCGGATTTATCAAGTTCTTGCATATTAGACAAAATCACGCTATAATCTTAGATGTTAAGAGGGCGTTTATTGTCATTTTGCATAGCGTGTTTTTCAACATTTTCGCTTTTATGCAGATAATATCGCACGGAAAACGCAATTATTCATGCGCGAGGTCAATTATGGAGTACATATGCAACGATTGTCCGAGAAAATGCGGCGCTTTGCGGCGCGATGACGCGCCCGGAGGGGTGTGCCTTTCCCCTGCCCTGCCGCGCGTGGCGCGCGCCGCGCCGCACTTCGGCGAAGAGCCGTGCATCAGCGGCACACGCGGCGCGGGCACGATATTCTTCACCGGCTGTAACCTCAGATGTGTATACTGCCAAAACCGCGAGATAAGCCGAGGGCAGGGCGGCAAGCGCGTGGGCGCAGATGAGCTGCGCGACATTATGCTGAGACTTTGCGACGAGGGAGTGCACAACATTGAGCTTGTGACGCCGTCGCACTATGCGCGCGTGATCATCGAGGCGCTGGAGGGCGCGCGGCTGAACATCCCGGTGGTGTGGAATTCGTCGGGGTATGACAGCGTGGACACCCTGCGGCGGCTGGATGGGCTTGTGCAGGTATATATGCCGGATTTGAAATACCTGCGCGCGGACATTGCGCGCAGGTATAGCGCGGCGGAGGATTATCCGGCCATCGCCGCCGAGGCGATACGCGAGATGTTCCGCCAGCGCGGGCGCTATGTCATCGATGAGGAGGGCATAATGACCTCCGGCGTGCTGATACGGCATCTTATCTTGCCCGGCCAAGAGGAAAACAGCATGGCCGCCATTGACTTCATCGAGCGCGAATTTCAGCCGGGGGACGTGCTTTTTTCGCTGATGAGCCAGTATACACCCATGCCAGGGTCGGAAAAGTTCCCGGAGCTTCAAGAGCGCGTGGACGGACGGGTGAACAACGCCTTGATAAAATACATGCGCCAATGCGGCATAACGGACGGTTATTGGCAGGAGAGCGAGTCCGCGACGACGGAGATGATTCCCGCATTCGACGGCACGGGCGTATAAAGGCCGCTTTTTGCCTTGACAAAGAGCGGGTTTTGTCGGATAATTGAAGCATAACACAGCAAGCATAAACTAACTATAAAAGGTGTAAGGAGAAACGACATGAATTACAACGAGATTATGACTGCCGCGCGCGATCAGGTTGGGCCTTACTGCAAGGTCTGCCCCGTGTGCAACGGGCGCGCCTGCGCCAACACCATGCCCGGCCCGGGGTGCAAGTTCCCCGGCAACGTCGCGGCAAGGAACTATGACAAGTGGCAGGAAATCTGCGTGAACATGGACACGCTCTGCCCCAACTTTGCCGACCCCGACGTCAGCTTTGAGCTGTTCGGCCACAAGTTCAGCGCCCCCATATTCGCCGCCCCCCTCGGCGCGCTGGATATGCACTACGGCGCGAAGTACCGCGACCAGGAGTACAACGCAATATTGATGAAGGCCGCCGCGGAGTACGGCGTGATGGCATTCACCGGCGACGGCGTTGACCCCGACATCATGAAGTCCGCCGTGCGCGACAGCGGCGCGATAGGCGGCATGAGCGTGCCGACGATAAAGCCGTGGAACAAAGAAGCCGTTTTTGAAAAGCTGGATGTGGCCAACGCCGCCGGCATCTTCGCCGCCGCGATGGACGTGGACGGCGCGGGACTGCCGTTCCTTAAAAAGATGAACCCCAACGCGGGCAGCAAGACCGTGGACGAAATGCGCGAGATTATAGATTATGCGAAGATGCCGTTCATCATCAAGGGCATCATGACCCCGGCGGGCGCTGTCAAGGCCGTCGAGTCCGGCGCAAAGGCCATAGTCGTGTCCAACCACGGCGGGCGCGTTCAGGGCGGTGTGCCGAGCACGGCGGAGGTTCTGCCGTCCATCGTCGACGCCGTCAAGGGCAAGCTGACCATCATTGTTGACGGCGGCATTCGCTCCGGCGTGGACGTGTTCCGCGCGCTCGCACTCGGCGCGGACGCAGTGCTCATCGGCCGCCCGATTATCCCCGCCATATACGGCGGCGGCGAGGAAGGCTTCAAGGTGTACATGGACAAGATTGTCGGCGAGCTGAAATCGACCATGACCATGTGCGGCGCTGCCTCCCTCAAGGATATCACCCGCGACATGCTTTGGCTTGACAAGTAAAATAGGATAACGAACAGGCGCACCGACGGTGCGCCTGTTAAATATTCAAAACACATTTCGCGTTTTTTGTTATGTAAACCACATTATGTTTATCTGTTTGCTACAATAAATCAAAAAAGACTGACGAGAAGCTTTGGCTCGCGGCAGTCTTTTTTACTATTGCTCAGCTATTGAGGTATTGCAAAATGGGTTCAATATACTTTCTGTCCGATATATCATAAGACGAGGATATCATTTTCGCCATGATTTCTTCCGATTCGGTTTTATCCTTTTTCGCGTTGAGCATATTTGAAAACATTTTCATCATGACTTTAGAAGCAATGGGCATTTTCTCATAATTAAACCCACCAGGACAGTAAAACACTTTTACTCTTTCCCGCTCCGAGTCGGTGAAATTGCGCTCTATAAACGGCGCAATATCGGGGCTATCAACAGGGCTTCCTCCGACGCAGAACATAGCAAGTTTTTTTGCCGAACGACTGCTTATATTAGCTTTGAACCAGTTGATTTTATCGACACTGCCCGCGCACACGCGGCTACCGAAGACAATTGCATCATACCCGCGCAAATCCATTCTTTTAGCTTCGGAAAGCGTGACGCATTCTGCATCTGTCCTCTCTGCTATCCATTCGGCATATCGCTCGGTAAACCCGGTCTGCGAATTATAAATTACTATCGTCTTCATCTTCACATATCCTCTTTTCCAAGTTTTCGATTCCGGCATACAGCTTTGACATAAGGCCGAAAAGGGTTTTGATTTCGTCATCTGTGTAGAACTCAAAAAGGTATTTAAGCTCGTGTTGATACTGCGAAAAGTCATTTTTGAAAAAGGCGGACACCTTTTCCGTGGGGCAAATACACATGGCGCGGGAGTCGTGCGGGCTTTGTTGAATGGTGATGAAGCCCTTTTTCGCCAAGGCGTCGGCAAGCTTTTTGACATTCTGCCGCGAGCAGCCCAAAAGCTCACCATAGCGGGTGAGCGTGAGCCCATCGCCCGACTGGTGGACAAGCGAGAGGAGCATGAACTGCTTCAAAGAAATCTCCGGAATGTGGTTGTCAAAGAGCGTTTGGAGCTTATTCGCGGCAATAAACAGTGTGCTGAAAATGGCTTTCCTTTGTCCGTCGGTGCTTGCCGAAAACTTGTTTATCAAATAATCATAATTCATAAACCGCTCCTCGTCTTATTGGTAACTAGTTGCACATCGTATTATAGCAACAAGTTGCGTATAAGTCAAGAAAAAAATCGGCGCACCGACCGTCGGTGCGCCGATTGAATATTCGCTTATTCTGCGTCTTCCCAGTTGTGCCAGACGTTTTGGACGTCGTCATTGTCCTCGAACATGTCGAGCATTTTTTGCATGTTCTTGATTTCGTCTTCATTGGTGAGCTTGATATAGCCGTTCTGGGGCAGCATTTCCACCTGAGCGGAAAGAAGCTTGTAGCCCTTGGCGGTGAGCGCGTCGGCCACGGAGGCAACGTCGTCCTCTGCGGTGTAGACGGTCATGACCTCGCCGTCGGCCTCAAAGTCGGCAGCGCCGACGTCGAGCGCGTCCATCATGACGGTGTCTTCGTCAAGCTCTTCGTCCTCGTTATCGACAACGATGACGCCCTTGCGGTCAAACGACCAGGAAACGCAGTTGGCCGCGCCCATGTTTCCGCCGTATTTGTCGAAATAATGGCGCA
>CAZXVA010000059.1:0-9570 GCA_964644305.1 uncultured Oscillospiraceae bacterium | reverse complement strand
GATCCCCTCAGTCGCCGCAAGCGGCGACAGCTCCCCTTGGTGCGCAAGGGGAGCCGTTGGAGGTTGTTTCTCGTGGGGTGTTCTAATTGAGATTGGAGCAAATGCGAAGCGCGGTGGTAAAGGCAGACCGCGCCGCCGAAAGGCGGCACGGACGATCCCCTCAGTCGCCGCAAGCGGCGACAGCTCCCCTTGATGCGCAAGGGGAGCCTTTGGAGGTTGTTTTTCTCTTGGTGTTCTAATTGGGATTGGGTGTTGAATTTGGTGCGCAGAGGCGGGTGGCAGGTTGCCGTCCCTACGGCTGATTTTGAGTTGGAAGTTCTTGTTATGTTGCGTCCATGCGTTAAAATGCACATTTTGCCCATTAGAAGTTCGCACTTCGTTTTTGCCAAAGGCTCCCCTTGAGTGTCAAGGGGAGCTGTCAGCGGCTTTGCCGCTGACTGAGGGGATTGCCGCGCCGCAAGGCGCGGTCTGTCTCTACCGCTGCACTCCGTTTAACTCCCCTCCCAATTAGAACACCCGGCGCCCCCGCCCTGCACTTGGCTCTCTCTTTGAGAGAGCTGTCAGCCGCAAGGCTGACTGAGAGAGTCCACCCGCGCCGGGGCGCGGTCTGCCTTTTGTGTGCAACATTATTCACTCCTCGTACACGGAATATATACCCGAACCGACGCACTTTCCGGCTTGGATTTGTCCTGATTTTGCACATACAGCACGTTTTGCAATGTTTTTCGCACTTTGTGCACTTTCAATTGCAAAAGGTTCAGCGTATAATAAGGGCACAAGATAGACGTTTAACAGCTTATCAAGGAGGTTTCAAGGATGAAGAAACTGATTTCCTGCATAATCATCGCGGCGGTGGCGCTCGGTTGCTGCGCTTGCGGCGCGGGCGGGTCAACGGCGGCGTCGGCGGGTTCTTCCGCGCCTGCCGCTGCTGCGGCGGCTGTCCCGGTTGAGGACGGCATACTCAGAGTCGCGGCGCTTTATGACATAAGCACGATGGACGTGGCGCAGACCACGGACAATTACATGGTTCCGATGAACATTTTCGACCGGCTTTTCGAGTCCGAGGTCGAAAGTGACGGGAGCACGGCGATTGTGCCGAGCCTTTGCGAGGGCTACAGCGTGAGCGAGGACGGCTTGACCTACTCCTTCACTCTGCGCGAGGGCATAGTGTTCTCAAACGGCAGCGCGCTGACCGCGTCCGACGTGCAGTATAGCTTCGAGCGGCTTTTGACCGCGGGCGGCGTGAACGACGATGTGCCGCTTGAGGTGCTCGGCAGTGCGGCACTGCAAAACGGCGAGAGCGACACTCTCGAAGGCTTTGTCGTGACGGACGATTTGCACTTTGACATCACCCTTGCCGCGGCGAACGCGGGCTTCATCGCAGAGCTGACCGGCCCGGCAATGTCGATTGTCGACAAGGAGACGATGGAGAGCGTGGATAACTTCGGCCTTGAATGCGCCGACACTATCGGCACAGGGCCGTACATTGTGACCGAGTGGGTCGTCAACGACCATTATACGCTTGAGTACAACGACAAATACTGGGGCGACGAGCCGAGCGTGAAAAAGGTCGTGGTGTCTATAATCCCCGATTCTTCGACGCAGAATCTGATGTATCAAAACGGCGAGCTGGACATAATCGACCTTGAATCGCTCGATTCCAGCATTGTGGACGCGACTTACAAAACCCTTTACTCCGACAAGATAATCGTCAGCCCGCGCGTGGGCTTGACTTATTTCGCGCTCAACGCGAACAACGAGTATCTATCCGACGTGAATGTACGCCGCGCGCTGCAAATGGCCATTGACGCCGAGGCGATTGTCGCCGCGATATACGGCGGGGACGCGATTGTGGAAAACGGCATTATCCCCAAGGGCGTGTGGGGCTTCAACGCCGAGCTTGACCGCCCGGCATACGACCCGGACGCGGCCAAGGCGCTGTTGACCGAGGCCGGCTACGCCGAGGGAGAGATTCACTTCGAGCTTTCGATGGACTCCTCCGCCTCCGGCAACACGCAGCTTGTCTATCAGGTCATTCAGCAGCAGCTTCAGGCCATAGGCATCACGGCGGAGATAAAGAGCTATGATGAATCCTCCTGGCTCGATTTGCGTAAATCCGGCGAGATGGACTCGTTCGTGGCCAACTGGACAATGGACTACAATGACCCGGCGAACATAATGTACACCTTCTTCGGCTCGGCCGAGAAGACCGCGATTCGCAGTCTCAACTACGCGGATGAGGCCGTGATGGCGCGCGTGGCCGCCGCCTCCGGCATCACGGACGACGCCGAGCGCATGGCCGAGTATCAGGCGCTGGAGAAGAAGATAGTCGCGGAGGACGCGGCGTGGGTGCCGCTTCTGGGCAACACGCATCTGTTCGCCATCGGCGAGCGCGTGGAGAGCTTTGTTCCCTACTGGGCGGGCTTCAGCAACTTCTACGCCGCCGACGTGGTGCTGAAATAATCAATTTGAAAAAATAATGCATGGGGACGCTCGCAAACACGAGCGTCCGCCTTGCGTGTTTTGGGACATATCCGAAAAGGGGTGAATCCGTGGCGAAAAACATATTGAGCCGCGTTTTGCAGGCCGCGATCGTCATGCTGGGCGTGGCGCTGTTGATATTCATATTGCTGCGCATTGTGCCGGGCAACGCGATAACGACAATGATGGGCGAGCATGCCAAGGCGGAGACTATAGAGCGCATGACGGCGGAGTTGGGGCTGGATCAGCCGTTCTACGTGCAGTTTGCGCGCTATATCTCCGGCGCGCTGACTGGCGATTTCGGCACGAGCTATTCCCTCAACCGCAATGTGGCCGAGCTTATCGGCACGGCGTTTCCGAACACTCTGCGTCTTGCGCTTTTCGCGGCGGCGGTGGCATGGGTGACGGGGATAATATGCGGAATAATAGCGGCTGTGAAGAAAAACGGTATTCTCGACCACTTGTTCATGGGCATATCGCTTCTGGGCGTATCTGTGCCGGTGTTCATGGCGGCGATGGTGCTGCAATATTTCATTGCGTATAAGCTCAAATGGGTGCCGATTTCGGGTGTGGAGAGCTGGCAGGGATACATTCTGCCGGCGATTGCCCTGGGCTGGAACAGCGCGGGCAGCATCGCGCGCCTGACTCGCTCGACCCTGTTGGAGGTCATGCAGGAGGATTACATAGACACCGCGCGCGCCAAGGGGCGGCGGCAGCTGGGCGTGATAACCGTGCACGCACTGCGAAACGCGCTTTTGCCCGTAATCACGATGATGGCGGTGCAGCTATCGTCGCTGCTGTCGGGCGCGGTTATATGCGAGACGGTGTTCTCGATAAACGGAATCGGGCGGCTTTTGGTACAGGCAATCGAGGGTCGGGATATCCCACTTTTGCAGGGGACGATACTTTTCTCCACCCTGCTTGTCATACTCGGAAACCTCGTGGCCGACTGCCTTTACACCCTGCTCGACCCGCGCATAAGCAAGGAGGCGTGACGGCATGAAAAAAGACTATACTCTTGACGCCAATCTACAAGCCCAGCTCGGCGAGGCCGAGACCTTTTCCACCGCGATAAAACGCCTGTGGCGGGAAAACAAGCTCGCTGCGGCGTCCGCGATTATAATCGCGCTGTTCATCCTCGCGGCAGTTTTCGCGCCGCTGCTCACGCCGTACAGCTTTGACGAGATGGATTTGTTAAACCGCCTTGCACCCCCGTCCGGCGAGCACCTTTTGGGCACGGACGAGGCCGGGCGCGACGTGTTCACCCGCATGCTCTACGGGGCGCGCATTTCGCTGCTTGTCGGCATCGTTCCGACGGTGATATCCATGCTGGCAGGGGCTGTGCTCGGCATAATCGCGGGCTATAACGGCGGGAAAACAGACACCGTCATCATGCGCCTTGCGGACATCATGCTGGCGTTTCCGTCGATGTTTTTGGCAATGGTCATCATGTACACCCTCGGCGACGGGATAATCAACATTTTCCTCGCCCTCGCACTTGTCAACTGGGCGAGCGTGGCGCGCATAGTGCGCGCGGAGACGCTGAAGCTGAAGGAGACGGAGTTTGTGGAGGCCGCGCGCTCAATCGGCGTGAAAAAGATAACCGTGATGCTGCGGCACATTCTGCCAAACTGTATTCCCTCGCTCATCGTGCTCTTCACGCTGAACATCCCCTCGGCGATACTGTCCGAAAGCTCGCTGAGCTTTTTGGGCATCGGCATCAAAGCGCCGCAGGCCTCGTGGGGGCTGATGGTGAACACCGGGCGGCAGTTTCTCTACTCTCAGCCGTGGCTCAGCCTTTCGCCGAGCGTGGCGATTATGATTATTGTGTTGGCGTTCAACTTCCTCGGCGACGGGCTGCGCGACGTGCTTGACCCGCATTTGAAAAACCAGTGAACGGAGGCGGATTTGTGGAAAGCAACACCATCGTTTTGAAAACCGAACACCTCTGCACCAGCTTTTTCACCCAACACGGCGAGGCCAAGGCCGTCAACGACGTGTCCATCACCGTGCCGCGCGGGAAGATAATCGGCATTGTGGGTGAATCCGGCTGCGGCAAAAGCATGACGGCGCGCTCGATAATCCGGCTGCTGAAATACCCGGGCAGGATAGTTTCCGGCAGCATACAGCTTGCCGGGAAGGAGCTGACCGAGCTTTCCGAGCACGAAATGAGCACCGTGCGCGGCGAAGAAATCGGCATGATATTCCAAGAGCCGATGACGAGCCTGAACCCCGTGATGCGCGTGGGGCGGCAGGTGCGCGAGGCGCTGCTGCTGCATAGGCGCGTCACGCCGCGCGAGGCCAAGGCCGAGGTTCTGCGCATGTTCCGCAAGGTGGGCATATCCGAGCCGGAGCGGCGGTATAACTGCTATCCGCACGAGCTATCCGGCGGACTGCGCCAGCGCGTGATGATTGCAATGGCGATGATTTGCCGCCCGAAGCTCATCATTGCCGACGAGCCGACCACCGCACTCGATGTCACCGTTGAGGCGCAGATTTTGCAGCTGATGCGCGATTTGCGCGACGACACGGGCTCCGGCATCATCCTCATTTCGCACAATCTCGGCGTAATCGCGCAGATGTGCGACTATGTATACGTGATGTACGCCGGGCGGGTCGTGGAGCAGGCAGAGACCTTTGAGCTTTTCGCCAATCCCCTGCACCCGTACACCATCGGGCTGATGGGCTCGGTCGCGTCCCTCACAGAGGGTGCGGACGAGCTGAAAACCATTCCGGGCGTCGTGCCGAATCTGCTGCACTTGCCGGAGGGCTGTGCGTTCGCGCCGAGGTGCTATAAGTGCGGCGCGGGGTGCTCGGCGGATGTGCCGGGGCTTTGCGAGGCCGCGCCGGGGCATTTCGTGCGCTGCATTCACGCAACGGAGGTGCAAAATGGCTGAAATACTACTTGAGGCCAAGGGGCTGACCAAGGATTTTCCGATAAACAAGAAAAAGTGCGTCCACGCCGTGTCGGACGTGTCGCTGAAGCTATATAAGGGCGAAACGCTCGCATTGGTGGGCGAGTCCGGCTGCGGCAAGTCAACGCTGGGGCGCACGCTCATCAGGCTGTTGAAGCCCACGGCGGGCGAGGTTTTCTTCGAGGGCACGGAGCTTGGCGCGTTGAGCGAAAAGGACTTCGCGCCGTTTCGCCGCCGCATGCAGCTCATTTTTCAAGACCCCTACGCCTCGCTCGACCCGCGCATGAACGTGCGCGACATCGTGGCCGAGCCGCTGAAAACTTATAAAATCTGCAAAACCGCCGAGGAGACGACCGAGGCCGTGCACGCGCTGTTGCGCGCCGTCGGCATACCGGAGGAGTTTTTGTACCGCTACCCGCACCAGTTTTCCGGCGGGCAGAGGCAGAGAATCGGCATTGCGCGCGCCATCGCGCTTGACCCGGCGCTGATCGTCTGCGATGAGCCGGTTTCCGCGCTGGACGTGTCTGTGCAAAATCAGATACTGAATCTGCTGAAAACGCTTCAGCACGAGCGCGAGCTGACCTATCTTTTCATCAGCCACGATTTGTCCGTAGTGCGCTTCATCGCCGACCGCGTGTGCGTGATGTTCCTCGGCAAGCTCTGCGAGGTGGGCAGCACGGCGGAGGTTTACGCCGCTCCGCTCCACCCCTACACGCGTTTTCTCGTCAACGCCATTCCCAAGGCCGACCCCGCCGCGCGCACCGAGCGGCACATGCTGCTCACGGGCGAGCTGCCCAGCCCCATTGACCCGCCGTCGGGCTGCCGCTTCCACACGCGCTGCCCCTACGCCACAGACCGCTGCCGCACCGAAGAGCCGCAACTGCGCGACCTGCAAGGCCGCCAAGTCGCCTGCCACTTCGCCGGTGAGATTTGACGTGGGATAATTATAGTCAGCAACCACCTCCAAAGGGCATGACCCTTTGGGGGTGGTTGTGTTGTTACGGGGAACGAGATATTCACGCTTGTCCCTGTCGTGTTTTATACTGCGGCAAGTAAAATGCGGGCTTGATTTTTGTAGAAAAACGACAAAAATGGTGATTTGCTATTGACACATTACACAAGAGGTGGTACTATACGGCCAAATTGAATCGCATAAGTGTCGATAGAGGCGCGGTATCCATCAGTAGCTACTGCAAGGGCAGGCAGCCGCAGAAAGCGAAAGGGGCCACCGCCGAAGTGTATGGGGAATGCCTGTTGCCCGTGCGCTGGGTCGTCAGAGAACATCTGCCGGACTGTCACATAATTTCTTGTGAAGCGCTATCAATGGCTTACGGCTCGGCTTGTGCCCCAATCGGCGCAGTCCATTCCGATTATCCATGAACCGCTTGACAGGCGGTTCATTTTTCATTATCCCGACGGCCGGGAAAATATGCCGAGAGGACGCAGAGAGCGTCCGAGAAAGGAACGGACATGAAGAGATTTGTTTGCGCGGCACTTTGTGCGGTGATGCTGCTGGCGCTGTGCGCCTGCGGCGGGAACGGCAATGGCGCGGTGAAGTCCGGCGTTGAGGACGGCGTGCTGACGGTGGCGATGGAATGCGCCTACGCCCCCTACAACTGGACGCAGAGCGACGACTCCAACGGCGCTGTGCCCATTTCCAATGTGCCCGGCTCTTACGCCAACGGGTACGACGTGATGATTGCAAAGAAGCTTTGCGAAGCCAACGGCTGGGAGCTGGAGCTGGTGCAGTCCGACTGGGACTCTCTCGTGCCGGGCGTGCAGACCGGGCTTTTTGACGCGGTCATCGCCGGTCAGTCCATGACGGCGGAGCGCAGCGAGCAGGTTGACTTTGCAGGGCCTTACTTTTACGCAACCATCGTGTGCCTGACCAAGGCCGACTCCGCGTTTGCCTCGGCCACGTCCATTGCAGACCTCGCCGGCGGCCGCTGCACCGCGCAGCTGGCCACAATTTGGTACGACCAGTGCCTGCCGCAGATTGAGGGTGCGGATGTTCAGACCGCGGCGGAGACCGCCCCGGCCATGCTGACCGCACTTGAAAGCGGCTCGGTCGACTTCGTGTGCACCGACATGCCCACCGCGCAGGGCGCGGTTGTGGCCTACCCGGACATGGTGATTCTCGACTTCTCGGGCACGGACGGCGACTTCCAGTTTTCCGATGAGGTTCGCGCGGAAAACGTGAACATCGGCGTGTCCCTGCGCAAGGGCAACAGCGAGCTCAAGAGCGCGATTGACAGCGTGCTTTCCACCATGACGGCGGATGATTTCAACGCGCTGATGGCCGAGGCCATCAACGTGCAGCCGCTGAGCGAGTGATACACACACGGCGAACATGGGCGGGGCTCTCCCCCGCCCACTACATTATATAAATACGAGGATAGTTTACCATGAACATTTTTGCTCAGCTCGGCTCGGACATTTCCAAGCTGTGCGTGGATTACGGCGCGTCTTATCTGCGCGGCATCGGCAACACGCTGCTGCTGGCGCTGGTGGCGACGCTCATCGGCTGCATCATCGGATTTTTGTGCGGCGTGCTGAACACCATCCCCTGCTCGAAGAACGATTCCGGCGTGAAGCGCTTTTTCGTCGGACTGATCCGCGTGATTGTGCGCGTTTATGTTGAGGTTTTCCGCGGCACGCCGATGGTTTTGCAGGCGATGTTCATCTATTACGGTCTCCCCTACTTCACGGGCGGGGCGACGCATTTTGAAAGCGTATGGTCGGCGGCGATACTGGTGGTGTCCATCAACACGGGCGCATACATGACCGAGTCCGTGCGCGGCGGCATAATCTCGATTGACCCCGGCCAAACCGAGGGCGCAAAGGCCATCGGCATGACCCACGTGCAGACAATGATGAACGTGATTTTGCCGCAGGCGCTGCGCAACATCATGCCGCAGATAGGCAATAACTTCATCATAAACGTGAAGGACACGTCCGTAATGTTCGTCATCGGCTTCCCCGATTTCTTTGCGGCGCACCGCGCCGCCGTCGGGGCGACGTACCGCTACTTCCCCTCGGCTGCGATTGAAATGGCCGGGTATCTGACGCTGACGCTCGTGGCATCGTATCTGCTGCGTCGGCTTGAAAAGCGGCTGGACGGCGACGGCACGTATGAGCTTGCCAGCGGCGACCAGCTCGTCATGGCAGCGGGCACATACAGCCATCCTTCGCGCGGCACTCCCTTTGACGAGCGCAGCCGCGAATTCGACGAAAACACGGGAGGTACACGCTGATATGGCAGACACTATATTGGAAATCAAGCACCTTTCCAAGGCGTTCGGCAGTCACGAAGTTCTGCGCGACATCGACTTTTCGGTCGAGCGCGGGGACGTGATCAGTATAATCGGCGCATCCGGTTCGGGCAAATCGACGCTGCTGCGGTGCATAAATCTTTTGGAGACGCCCAGCTCCGGCGAGATTCTTTACCATGGGGACAACGTGGTCGGGCGCGGCGTGAACGCGCCGAAATACCGCTCGCACGTGGGCATGGTGTTCCAGTCGTTCAATCTTTTTGACAACATGACGGTGCTGGAAAACTGCATCGTCGGCCAAATGAAGGTGCTCGGCCGCAAGCGGGATGAGGCACACGCACACGCGATGGAGTATCTGGAGCGCGTGGGCATGGCGCCGTACATCAACGCACGCCCCCGGCAGATATCCGGCGGGCAGAAGCAGCGCGTGGCCATCGCGCGCGCAATGGCGATGGACCCGGAGGTGCTGCTGTTCGACGAGCCGACGAGCGCACTCGACCCGGAAATGGTGGGCGAAGTGCTGAACGTGATGAATGGGCTGGCCGAGGACGGAATGACGATGCTGGTCGTGACGCACGAAATGGCGTTCGCGCGCGACGTGAGCACGCGCGTGATTTATATGAACTCCGGCGTAATATGCGAGCAGGGCGCGCCCGGCGAGCTGTTCACCGCCCCGAAAGAGCAAGCCACAAAGGATTTTCTTGCTAGGTTTATAAGCTGAATAAGTTGGTCAGATAAGACTCGGACACGCGTGAGCGTGGCCGAGTCTTTTGTTGTGGGGGGGGTATCCCGGTCAGCGGCACACTATGATTGAGTGTTAGCTTGGGCGAGCGTCATGCGTTATGTATATCGTATTATGTTGCCTATATTATTTAGTCTTTTATATGTTAATTATATTATGG
>CAZXVA010000058.1:0-9590 GCA_964644305.1 uncultured Oscillospiraceae bacterium | reverse complement strand
ATTTTCAGCCGATTTTTCCTTGTGGAACATTTCCGATGCTTCTCTGGGTACAGAAGAGCTTGGGCATCTTGAAATGATAGGCGCGATTGTCCATCAGCTCACGCGCGATTTGACCCCGGAGGAGATCAAAAAGGCCGGGTTTGAAACGTATTTTGTCGACCACACGGCGGGCGTTTATCCCACTGCGGCCTCCGGCGCGCCGTGGGACGCCGCCGGCATGGCCGTGACGGGCGACGTGATTGCCGACCTCAACGAGGACATGAGCGCCGAGCAGAAAGCCCGCGTGACCTATGACAACATTCTCCGTTTGAGCGACGACCCGGATGTCAACGATGCAATTCGCTTCCTGCGCGAGCGCGAGATAGTCCACTATCAGCGCTTCGGCGAGGGCTTGCGCCTGACTATGGATAGGCTCAACAGCAAGAACATGTACGCCGTCAACCCCGCATTCGATTCTTAAAACTAAAAAAGCCTCTAAGCGCGGCGCGAACAAAACGCCGCGCTTTTGCTCATTGAGGCATATTCACGAAATATTATTTGAAATTTTATTTTGATTTTAGATAATTATTCATCTTGACAAGGCGCGGCGCGCCGTTTATAATCAATCCAAAGCTTGATATCGAAAAACCTGTGATGAAGAGTAGTAAGCTTGCGCAAAGCATTGTTCAGAGAGCCGCGGATGGTGTGATCGCGGTATGATGCTGTGAGCCGAATGGACTTCGGAGGGCGGTTTGAAAGGGCGATGGCCTGAGTAGATACCGACGGATACCCGGACCGTTATCTTTTTGGGGCGCGTATGATGGTACGCGTAAGCGAGAGGGCGTAATTATACGTCAATTTGGGTGGTATCGCAGGAGTGTGCAGCTTCTGTCCCATGTGGGACAGGGGGCTGTTTTTTTATTATCCGCACTCTGTAAAAAAGGCTGTCGGCAGCGGCCCCTCCATCTCCGCCCGAACTAAATCCGGCCACCGAGCCGAAAATGGAGGATATTCCGATGAAAAAGCAAAATGCAAGAAAACTTATTCTCACCCTCGCCGTTATTGCGCTGTGCGCGATGCTGACCGCCTGCGGCGGCTCAGCCCCCGCCGAAACCGACATCGGCCTTGAAACTTACACCGTCGGCATCTGCAATTACGTCGACGATGCCTCGCTCAATCAGATTGTTGAAAACATTCAAGCGCGCTTTGCCGAGCTTGGCGAGGAAAAAGGCGTAAGGTTTGAAATCAAGTATGATAACTGCAACGCCGACGCAAGCGTGATGGAGCAGATTATCGCCGACTTTGCTGCCGACCGCGTTGACCTGATGATTGGCGTGGCAACGCCGGTGGCAATGCGCATGCAAGGCGCAACCGAGGACAGTGCAATCCCCGTCGTCTTTTCCGCCGTGTCCGACCCCGTGTCCGCCGGGCTTGTTGCATCCCTCGACGCGCCGGGCGCGAACATCACCGGCACATCTGACTATCTCGACACCGCCGCCGTGATAAAACTCATTTTCGCCCTCGACCCGGACGCGGACAAAATTGGGCTTCTCTATGACCAAGGGCAGGATTCCTCTACCACCGCCATCGCCGAGGCCAAGGCCGCACTCGACGCATTGGGCGTTGAGTACATCGAGCGCACGGGCACGACGACAGATGAAATAATGCTCGCTGCAAACGCGCTTGTCGCCGACGGCGTGGACGCGGTTTTCACCCCGCAAGATAACACCGTCATGACCGCCGAGCTTGCCATTTACGAAATATTCTCCAACGCCGGTGTGCCCCACTTCACCGGGGCGGATTCCTTTGCCCTCAATGGTGCATTCATCGGCTACGGCGTGGATTATGCAAAGCTCGGCGTCGAAACCGCGAACATGGCCGCCGACATACTCTTAAACGGCAAAGACACGGCCACCATGCCCGTCATGACCTTTGATAACGGCACGGCCACCGTCAACACCGAAACCGCCGCCGCACTCGGCTATGATTACTCGTCTCTTGAAGCTCTTCTCGCCCCTCTGTGCACAGCGGTCGAGCCGATAACCACCGCCGAAAGCTTCTCTGACGCGGATTGAGAGGGGAGAGCCATGGATTTTTCAAACTTTTTCTCCCTCGGCCAGACCGCGCTTGAGCTGGGGTTAATCTGCTCGTTGACGGCGCTTGCGCTGTTTTTGAGCTATTCAATGCTGAATGTCTGCGACATGTCCACCGACGGTTGCTTCACTCTCGGCGCGGCGGTCGGCGCAGTCGTCGCCGTGGCGGGGCATCCGTGGCTGTCGCTTCCCGCCGCAATGGCGGCGGGGGTGTGCTCCGGCTTTGTTGTGGCGCTTTTGCAAACGCGCATGGGCGTCAACAGCCTTTTGGCCGGCATAATCGTCAACACCGCGCTTTATTCCGTCAACATCGCGGTCATGGGCGGCTCATCGCTCATGAATCTCAACAAAACCGAAACCGTGTTCACTCTTGCTAAGGCCGCTCTCGGCGAAACGGCGCTGTCGGGCGCGTATAAGCTCATTGTCGCGGCGCTTGCCGTCGTGCTCGCGCTGGCGGCGGTTGCGGCGTTTTTGCGCACAAGGCTCGGCCTCGCCATCCGCGCGACGGGGGATAACCCCACCATGGTGCGCTCATCGTCTGTCAACACCGCCTTCACAACGACCGTCGGCTTGTGCGCGGCCAACGCGCTCACGGCGCTTTCCGGCTGCCTCATGGCGCAGTCGCAAAAGGCCGTTGACATCAACCTCGGCACGGGCATGGTCACAATCGCGCTTGCATCCCTCCTCATCGGGGGCACAATACTCGGCCGCGGCGGCGTTTTCCGCCGCGCCGTGGGCGTCGTTCTCGGCTCAATCATCTTCCGCATTGTGTACACAATCGCCCTTCGTCTGAATATGCCGGCGTTCATGCTCAAGGCCGTGTCGTCCGTCATCGTCGTCCTCGCGATATCCTTGCCGTATCTCAAATCTCAAATGCCCATATTGCGGCGCAGAATCGGCGCGCATAAAACCAAGCGCGCCGGGAAAGGGGAGTGTGAAGCATGCTGACATTATCTCATATAAGCAAAACCTTTAATCCCGGCACGGTGAACGAAAAGCGCGCACTCTCCGATGTGACGCTCCATCTCGCACCGGGGGATTTCGCCACGATTATCGGCGCAAACGGCGCGGGCAAATCCACCCTTTTCAACGCCATTTCCGGCAGCTTTCTGCCCGATTCCGGCGCTGTTATCCTCGACGGCGAGGACATCACCCTCGCCCCTGAGCACAAGCGCGCCCGTAGCATCGGCCGTCTTTTTCAAGATCCTATGGTCGGCAGCGCCCCGAACATGACCATTGAGGAAAATCTTGCCCTCGCACTCGGTCGCGGCGGCTGGCTTTCGCGCATATCAAGCGCCGACCGTGAGCTTTTCCGCGCGCGCCTTGCTGAGCTTGACATGGGGCTGGAGGACAATATGCGCCGCCCCGTCGGCCTCCTTTCCGGAGGCCAGCGTCAGGCGCTCACGCTCACCATGGCCACCCTCGTCGCGCCGAAGCTCTTGTTGTTGGATGAGCACACCGCCGCGCTCGACCCCGCCACGGCGGAAAAGGTGCTGGCTGTGACGAAAAAAACCGTGGAGGACAATAAGCTCACCTGCCTGATGATAACGCACAACATGTCCTCCGCGCTCACACTGGGCAACCGAACGCTCATGATGGACGGAGGGCGCATAATCATGGACGTGGGCGGCGATGAGCGCCGCGCGCTCACCGTTGACGCGCTTTTGGAGCGCTTCAAGGCAACCGCCGGCCGTCAGCTTGACAATGACCGCATGCTTTTAACGAGATAAATTTCACGAATAACAAAGCCAAATTATAATTGAATTTGGTGAATAATAATTTATTTACAACGAAAACGAATTGTAGTATACTTTCTTGGTTAAAAGAAATGTTGCTTTTAACCAAGAAAAAATAACGGAGGGAGTATTATTATGGCAAGAATGGTCGGCACAGTGTCGAGAGGTCTCCGCGCGCCCATAATCCGCAGTGGGGACGATCTTGTTGAAATAGTCACCGGGAGCGTCATGCAGGCCGTTGCAAACGGCGAGCTTGAGGTTCACGACAGAGACGTTGTGGCAATGACGGAGGCAATCGTCGCCCGCGCACAGGGCAACTACGCAAGCGTTGACGATATCGCAGAAGACGTCCGCGCAAAGCTCGGCGGGGAGACCGTCGGTGTTATTTTCCCCATTCTCAGCCGCAACCGCTTTGCGATTTGCCTGCGCGGCATCGCCAAGGGCGCAAAAAAAATCGTGCTCATGCTCTCTTATCCTTCCGATGAAGTCGGCAACCACCTCATCGACTGGGATTCACTTGACGAAAAGGGGATTGACCCTTACCGCGATGTGCTCACGCTTGATAAATACCGCGAGCTTTTCGGCTGTCCCAAGCACCCGTTCACCGGCATGGATTACGTCCAGTATTATTCCGACCTTATCCGTGAGGCCGGGGCTGAGGTTGAAGTCGTTTTCGCAAACGACGCGCGCGCCGTTCTCAATTACACCGAAAACGTCATCTGCTGCGATATCCACACCCGTGTGCGCACCAAGCGCATTCTGAAAGCCGCCGGCGCAAAGCGCGTTTTCGGCCTTGACGAAATTCTCACCGCCCCCGTCAACGGCAGCGGTTACAATGAGTCCTTCGGTCTCCTCGGCACGAACAAGGCCACCGAGGACACCGTCAAGCTTTTCCCGCGCAACTGCAAGCCCCTTGTTGACGCAATTCAGGCCAAGATGCTCGCCCTCACCGGCAAGCACGTCGAGGTCATGGTTTACGGCGACGGCGCTTTCAAAGACCCCGTGGGCAAGATTTGGGAGCTTGCCGACCCCGTCGTTTCCCCAGCATACACCGATGGCCTTGAGGGCACGCCCAATGAGCTCAAGCTCAAATACCTTGCCGACAACGACTTTGCCTCTCTTTCCGGCGAAGCTCTGCGCGACGCGATTAAGGGCGAAATCAAGAAAAAAGACGGCAGCCTCGTCGGCCAAATGGTTTCCGAGGGCACAACCCCCCGCCGCCTGACCGACCTCATCGGCTCGCTCTGCGACCTCACCTCCGGCAGCGGCGACAAAGGCACCCCAATAGTCTACATTCAAGGCTACTTCGACAATTACACCAGCGATTGATAACATCCCCGCGCGCGTTTTCTCAATGATAATTTAGGAGGCTCAGCACATGCCGGACAAAGCAAAAAGCATTCCGGAGCTTTTCGGCTCTATGGTTTTTAATGAGAATACGATGGAGCAGTATGTCCCGGCGCAGGCGATGCGCGGCTGGCGGGAAAGTCTGAAAACCGGCCGCCCGCTGCCGCTGTCCGTTGCCAACGACATCGCCGAGGCCATGAAAACCTGGGCTCTTGAAAACGGCGCGACGCATTACACCCATTGGTTTCAGCCCATGACGGGCATAACCGCCGAAAAGCACGACAGCTTCATCAAAAACGCCGGTGGCGGGCGCGTGATTATGCACTTTTCCGGCTCTGAGCTTGTCTGCGGCGAGCCGGACGCGTCCAGCTTCCCGACGGGCGGCCTGCGCGCCACGTTCGAGGCGCGAGGCTACAGCGCGTGGGATCCGACCGCCTTTGCCTTCATAAAAGACGGCAGTCTTTGTATTCCGACGGTTTTCTGCTCTTACGGCGGCGCGGCGCTTGACAAAAAGACCCCGCTTTTGCGCTCGATGGAGAGCGTCAACCGCGAGGCTGTGCGTGTGCTGCGCCTGTTCGGCGATGACGCGGTCGAGCGCGTCACGCCGCAAGTCGGCGCGGAACAGGAGTATTTCCTCATAGATAAGGAAATGTTCGACAAGCGAGAGGATTTGCGTCTTTGCGGGCGCACACTGTTCGGCACAAAGCCACCCAAGGGGCAGGAGCTGGACGACCATTACTTCGGCGTCATCCGTCCGCGCGTGGCCGAATACATGCGCGACCTTGACGAGGAGCTTTGGCGCCTCGGCGTGCTGTCGAAAACCAAGCACAACGAGGTCGCCCCGTCCCAGCACGAGATGGCACCGATTTTCACCGACGCCAACACCGCAAGCGACCAAAACCAGCTCGTCATGGAGACGATGAAAAAGGTTGCGGAAAAGCACGGCATGGTGTGCCTGCTGCACGAAAAGCCCTTTGCGGGCGTCAACGGTTCGGGCAAGCACATCAACTGGTCACTCTCCACCGACAGGGGCGAAAACCTTTTCTCCCCCGGCAAAACACCCAGTCAGAACGCGGCATTTCTGCTGTTTTTGGCGGCGTTTGTCAAGGGCGTGGACGAATACCAAGAGCTTTTGCGCTGCTCGGTTGCCTTTGCGGGCAATGACCATCGACTCGGCGCGCAGGAAGCACCCCCTGCGATTATATCAATCTCCCTCGGCGCCGAGCTTGAGGGGATTGTGGATGCAATTGTGGACGAGCGCGGCTATGCCGAGCTTGAAAAGCGCTCACTGAGAATCGGCGTTGACGTGTTGCCCTCGATTCCGCAGGACACCACCGACCGAAACCGCACATCGCCCCTTGCGTTCACAGGCAACAAGTTCGAGTTCCGCATGGCCGGGTCAAGCCAGTCCATCGCCGGGCCGGTGACAGTCCTCAACGCCGTCATGGCCGATGAGCTGAGGCGGTTTTCCGATGAGCTTGAAAACGCCGAGGATTTCAACGGAACGCTTCATAACATCATCAAGTGCGCCTTTGCCGAGCACCGCCGCATCATCTTCGGCGGCAACGGCTATGACAAGGCGTGGCTCGCCGAGGCCGAGAAACGCGGCCTTGCCAACCTTGCGAACACGGCGGAGGCCTTGCCGAAGTACATTCTCCCCAAGAACATCGAGCTTTTGACCCGTCAGGGGGTTTACACCCATGAGGAAATCATGGCGCGGCACGACATCCACATTGAAAAATACTGCAAGGTCATCCACATTGAGGCCGCAACGCTGGTGGATATCGTCCAGCACGGAATAATTAACGCCGTGAGCGAATATCAGGCGAAGCTTTGCGGCAACATCAGCGCAAAGCTGAACGTTCTGCCCGGCGCGCCGCACAAGGCCGAAAGCGCACTTGTAAACGCCCTGTGCATACTCAATGATGAGCTTTTTGAAAAAACCATCGAGCTGAAAACTGCACTGGAAACCATCAGCCCCACCGCCTCTAACGAGGAGCTTTTGGACTATTACCACACCAATGTGGAAAAGAAAACGGCAGAAGTTCGCGCGCTGATTGACAAGCTCGAACAGCTCACTGCGACGGATTATTGGCCGTACCCGACATTTACAGAGCTTTTATTCTCCGTGTGATATGCAAAATCCCCCATCTTTCGATGGGGGATTTTTGCGTCACAGCCCCGCTTCCGGGAGGCAGTGCATTTGCGTCACGCCGAGAACGCGAAAGCCCTCGGCCTGACCGCACAGCGCGCGGATGCCGAAATCTGCCGCGCGCAGCTTGATATAAAGGCTTATCGACTGAATATCCGCACACCCGGCGGGGAACTGGCTGACATGATTTGAAAAAACCGCGTCAATTTGCTTGTTCACATAGCCCATTGTTTTCACAAAGCAATTGGGGCGCGCCGTCATATAATAGGCAAGCGCCTTCACGTCGGCGCGCTTGGCGCCGTATTCGCGCGCGATGTCGTCAAACGGCATGAGAAACGCCGCACGGCGGACACACTCGCCGACGTTGAGATGGTCAACGTGGCACTCGCTGTCAACACAGGGGTCAGGCGCAAATACGACCTGCGGCTTCACCTCACCGATGGCGCACATAATCGCGCGCAAAAGCTCGCTCTTATCATAAAGCCCGCCGTCGGAGAAGCCGAGAAAGCGCACATCGCTCACGCCGAGCGCGGCGGCGGAGGCGCGCGCCTCCGTCTGACGCATTGCGGCAAGCGCGTCGGGCGTCGTGCCGCGCGGCGCATTTTGAAGCCCAAATCGCCCGTCAATGCACACGAGAAAGCTGACGCGTTTTCCGGCGGCGGCGAGCTTCGCCGCCGTCGCGCCCGCGCCGATTTCTATGTCATCCGGGTGCGGGCCGATGAAAAGAAAGCTGTCAAACTCCTCAAGCTTCGGCACGGGCGCGGCAAATTTGAGGACAAGGCGTGTCAGGCTCATGCCTGCGCCTCCTTGCGCGCCTCAAGCTCGGCGCAAATGCGCTCATATTCCTTCTCATCGAGCTTATAGCGCTTTTTGTAGAGCACATAAGAGGCAAACATGAACACAAACGGAATCACCGTGATGCACAACAAAAGCCCGGTTTTCTGCCCCGTCTGGACGTTTGAAATGACGGTCGAAATCTCGCTGAGCTTTTGCGCCTCGCTGATGTCGCCCATGGAGGTCATCTGTTCAAGCGAGGAAATTTCGTTTGTGTAGCTGAGTACACCGAAGACAATGTAGCACACATAAGTGATTACCGCCACCAGCGCCGAGGCGAGCTTGGTCAAAAACGGGCGCAGAGAAGCAATAATCGCGTCGTCCCGCTCACCGTGCTTGAGCTCGTTATACTCAACCGTGTTGAGTATGGAAATCATCATGATGAGATAAAAGCTATATTGGCCGAAGTTTGCCAGCATATAGCCTACGGTGAACAGCCAGCACTTGACCGACGGGTTTGTCGCGGGCATGAATGAACCGATGGCGAACATCGCGGCATAGCCCACAGCGGCGATGACCGTCATGATGCCCATGAGCGGCTTGCGCTCGATTTTCTGCGATATCGCGGGGTAGAGCACCATCAGCACCGCCGTCGCGGCAAGGCCGAAGGTGGAGAAGTTGGAATAATACCCGCCCTGATAGCCAAGGTCAAAGTAAATATACGTCGAGCCGAGGCCGCCGGCGGCAATGCCGTTGCCGATTTGCTGCAGCAGGAAAATGAGTGCAATCCACAAAAGCTGATCATTCCCGCCGATAGTGGATATTATCTTTTTGAAGCTGATGGGAGGGGCTTTGGTCTTGTTGTAATCCCGGTTTTCGCGGACGCCGAAAATAGTGAAGCACAGGAAAAGCGGCGCGAGAATGCAGATGACGAGCGCAATGCGCCCATAGGCATAGCTCGCCGAGCCGCCGAGAGTGCCCGCGCCGGTGGTGAAGCGCGGAATCAGAAAGCCCGCAAGCGCGCCGCCGATGCCGGCGAAAAGCGTGGCGCGCGAGGTGAACTGGTTGCGCACGTGCATGTCACGCCCAAGCGAGGGGATCATGCCCCAGTAAGAAATATCGTGCATGGTGTAGGTGATGCTGTACATGAAGTAAATCACGCCGAAAAACCATATAAAGCTCCAGCCCTGAAGCGAGGAGTTGAACGCAAGATACACCACGAGCGACGTCGTCAGTATGCCGACGACCAGCCAGGGTTTGAATTTGCCAAACTTTGTCCTTGTGCGCTCGATGATGTTGCCCATGATGGGGTCATTGAGCGCGTCGAATATGCGCGCGCCGACGATGATTGCCGTGATCGCGGCAAGCTGCGCGGCGTCGAGGCGGCGCGTGAAGAGTATGTACGTGAGAATGAAGTTGGTGAAGAGATTGTATATCATGTCTCTGCCAACCGTGCCGAGAGGGTACATCCAAAGGTTTTTCTTTTGGATTTTGAGCTCTTCGTCCATG
>CAZXVA010000057.1:0-11558 GCA_964644305.1 uncultured Oscillospiraceae bacterium | reverse complement strand
CTCGCGGCACACGGAAAGCACCGCTTAATGCTGCTCGGTTCCCCGCCTGACATGGTTCACGGGTTTCCGTTGCGCAAGACCGGGTCGTCATCACTGCTTACCGGGGTCAGACGACACAGCGCACACCCTCGGTCGGGAATTCGTCCCTGCTGTAGCGGATTGCAGGTCACAGGGCACCGCTGGCTCCCCGACTAGTGCAGCCTTGTCAAAAGCCACGCGACTATTCTACTACAAGTTTTGAAATTTATCAACTTTTTTCTTTACAAATAAAAAATTTGTGTTATAATGGTCAAGCTGTGAGTTGCGAGACGCCACGGCGAGGCAATATGGGCCCGTAGCTCAGCTGGGAGAGCGCACGGTTCGCATCCGTGAGGTTCGAGGGTTCGATCCCCTTCGGGTCCACCATAAAAGAACGGTAATTTTGATAGAATTGCCGTTCTTTTCATTTTGCCCGGAAATCCCTTGATTTCAGCACTTCCGGCCATCGGCCACCACGAAAACAGCCGCCACGGAGTTATTTCCGCAGCGGCTTTTTCGCGTTTTCGGAGCCTTCCGGCCTGCCCCTCCCGGACAAATCGTTCTCACAGAGGGTAAATCGTTCAGATTGAGGGCTTGTAGCGTTTCTGTGAAGTTGCGAAGCAGAAGGAAAATTATGATCTCATGATGAAAACAACACGCAGTAGATAATCTCAATGATGAATCTTGTAGTGGGTCTTCTTTTTTGTTTTCATGAATCGTAGCTTTGAGATGCGGGCATAGTGCTTTTCCACGACCTGCGCCACACCTTTGCAACATTGGCACTCCAAAACGGCGTGGACATCAAGACCGCCTCCGGCATGCTCGGCCACTTCTCCGCAGGCTTCACACCGGACACCTATGCCTATATGACAACAGCGGCACAGAAGGAAGCAGCGAATACGATGGGAAGTGTGCTGAGCGTGTAAGGAAACCGGGCACCAACAACGATGCCCGGTCATTCTTCTCCGCGTCCAAGCTCGTCTGCACCGTTGCTTATTATAGATAGCGTACCGCCTCGCGCAGAATAAGCCGGGTCTTCTCCACACAATCCATGTCTAAATTATCCCAGCCGTCGAAGCGGGTATGATAATAGTTGCTGGGCTTATGCCGCACGCCGCACAAGCCAGCGGCCTTGATCCCATAGCGTGAAAAAGCGTCCGCGTCGTTCGCGCCCGGATAGAATCCTGCGCGCCCAATCGGAACACCGCAGTTCTTTCCCGCCTGCTGAATCAGGGAACAGAGCTGTTCATTATTTTTCTGCGTTCCGTTGATGCCGCGAGGGTACACCATTAGCTGGTCGATCTCATGGGCAGCCGGTCAGATTGTCATTTGCGCCGTCCGCCACCACCTTCCGCTTAACAAACCGCAGAAAGGTGACAAGCGCGGACAGGGCTACAAGCTCTGACACAGTGAACAGAATTCGCCATGTCGGCGTGAGCGTGCAGAATAGTGCTGCAAGGGAAAAGATGAAGCCACTCAGAAGTCCGTATATTGCGAGAAGAATGGAGCCATAGGCCGGTCATCCCTTCTTTAAGGCGAGAGACATCTCATAGGCTGCATCAATATGCCCGCACAGAATCACTCGCTTTTGTACTTGGCTCGCGCTTTTGCGGACGGCATACACATTCTGCCCTACGGCTTTGGGAAGAGCAAAAACCAGCGGCTGACGATACAATAATCCAACACCAGAGACAGCAGAGCCAGTGAGCTGAAGGCAAACGACAGTGCGGCGTACAGCCTGTACCCCGTGAACAGATGCGCAAGGAGGCTCAGAGCGGAGCCGCTCCCACAGGCAGCCGCAATAACGATGCTCCCTAAATTGGCATGAGGATGGAGCGTGAAATCCTGTTTTTTGATCGTGTCTGCCCATGCGTTCATCTGTGCCGCAAGATCGTCCGAGGCGGCACGTGCGGCCTCGCTCCCGGCCGTTCGCGCTTTATAGTCCGTACATATCCTTTTGATTTCGGAAAACATCCATGCCTTATAGTCCATGCTGCCGCCTTTCTCCTCCCCGTGGCTTCAATCTGTGACAATGATTGTGACGTCGCTCCCGTCCAACGCGGCGCGGACGGTCGCCTCCATGCTTTCATCGACATAGACGGTCTTCAGGGCGGGAAGCTCCAAAAGAATCAACCAGTCGAGATTCTCACCCGTGCGCTCCAGCCGGAGTGTCGTGAGTCCCAGAAAGTCTTCGAGATTGACCGTGGAATTGAGCTTGCAATCCACCAAGGTCAGGCTGACGATACTTCGCTCCCGGTCAAAGGCTTTGAAAAAGCAGCCGCGGAGATCGCAGTCATAGAACGCCACGTCGGTAAGACTGCTCAGCCCCAGCAAGGGTCTCAGCTCATTGATGCCGCAGTTGGACAGCTCGATCTCGGCCAGTCGGGTCAGTGGTTTAACAGAAGAAAAATCCGAAATATTAGCGCCTTTCAGGCTCATGCGCCGCAGCTGCAGGCAGTTATTCAAGTCGCCCAGATCTCTGACCGGGCAGCCATCAGCGGTGATTTCTCGCAGCCTTGGCAGATTTCCGATCCCCTGCAAGCTCGTCACGCGGCAGTTAGTAATTTCCAAATATTCAACCCCGCACAGTGGCAGGCTCTAAAGAGAATGCAGGGGCTGATTGGCCACGCTGAGTTTTTGAAGCCCTGTGAAATAAACCAGATCGGAAAGATCCGCAATTTCGCCCATAATTTCCGTTGAGGCCAAATCTACCGATGCCGTAAAAGAATACTGATCGCCATAGATGTAGAGTTCCGTCAAACCGGCAAGATCGGCAACATGAATCTCACCGTCCGCTATGCCGGTATAGTCTCTTGCGGCACGCATCAGAAGCTCGTTTTCCGGATGCACCGCAGTATCAGCGGGCAATGCCTCAATGTCGGCTTGCCGATGCGAAATCAAGAGCCGCTGTGCCAGCCCGGTAGAATAACCGATGATCCCCAAGGTGACGCAAGCTGCGAGCAACACAAGCAGAAGCGACAGCAAGATCACACGCCGAATCTTTCGCTTTTTCTTTTTCTTCGCTTCTACTGTCAGATCCACCGGCGTTTTCTTATGCTTCTTCACCCGGCGTCTCCGCTCGGGGACCTGACCGTCATCGGCTAAAAGGTCGGCGCCCAGCTGCGGCGCGCTTAGGAGTTTTTCATAAAACACGCTATCGCTCATGTTATATTTCATGAGCGCAAAGAGATTGCCGATCTGCATTTCCATCCCCGGCGTCATTTGGGTGTCTTCCAAGAAGACATTGATGGTGCTGATCCGCTTGGTCAAAGCATAGTGCATTTCCTTGCGGCAATTATCCGAGCGCATATAGGCGTTGGAGATAAAGGCAAGCATAAGGCTGGCCCCGGCTAAATGCTTTGCTATGTACTCCGGCCATTCGCTGCCGACCTCGATGCCACCATCATACCAGATTCGGTAACCCCGATCGCTTAGTTCCTGTACGATTTCCATAACGGCAGGCGAATTGCATGGGCATAGCTGATGAAGATATATGGCTGCTCGCCCTCATACGGTTTGATATTCGCCATCGGTCTATCCTCCCGGTTAACCACATTTTTTCTTGTTGCATCTCCGCTATTTTATAACAGTTTCCAGCTTTAGCAATTGTTTCTTTCTCTCGATCCCGCCGTCATAGCCGGTCAGACTTCCGTCGCTTCCCAGCACGCGATGACAGGGTATCAGAATGCTGATGGGATTACGACCGACTGCACCGCCAACCGCGCGGGCGGAACTGTTCAGCTTTTTCGCCAAGACTCCGTAGGTGCTGGCCTCACCGTAAGGGATCGCGAGAAGTTCCTGCCAGACTCGCTTTTGAAACGCCGTACCCTCCGGCGCGAGGGGCAGCTTGGAGGCATCCGGCTGCTCCCCGGCGAAATAGGCGTCCAGCCATTCGCAGACACTGTGGATCAAGGTCGTTTCCTGCTCCCTCGCGTCTGCCGGAATGTGCGTTTCTTCATGCTTTTGCCCGGCCATTACCAATGCGGTGATGGCGTCTTCGGTTGCTACAAGCGTTAATTCTCCCAACGGAGAGGCGTATTTCATCTTGTAATACATGCCTTTTCTCCCACTATAAAGTCCACAGATTCAGCGCGGCGTAAGCGCGCCAGGGCCGCCACGCCTCGCTACATGTCTCGATCTCCTTTTGCGTGCGCGGGGCAAGGGCTTTCCGAATCCCCAGATCGCCGGGCATAAAAGCGTCCGTATCTCCCACAACGCGCATGGCGATGTATTCGGCACTCCACGGGCCGATGCCTTTGATTGTGAGCAAATCTTCTTTACTAATTTCCCGAAGCTCCTTTTCGGAAAACAGTGCCGCCAGACTTTGGATTGTGCGGGAGCGGGCGGCGATAACGCCAAGCTCGCCAAAGCGCTCCTCTATATTTTCAAGTTTTGACACCTGCTCCGCCGTTGGGAAACGATACGTCAGTCCTTCCACACCCGTCTCGACTGCTGTTCCGAAGCTTTCCGCAACACGCCCCGCCAAGGTCGTAGCCGCCCTGACACTGATCTGCTGGCCGAGAATGGCTCGTGCTGCGGTCTCAAAGGGTTCAAAGCAGCCGGGAACACGGATACCGCAGACAGGAAGCCGCTCATCCAACTCTCGCAGATTGCCCAGCGCTTGGCTAATCTGCCAAGGATCGCAGGCTGTATCGAACAGACGACGCGCGCGGGCAAGCACCTGGGGCAGCACACGCACCAGGGAATCCGACAGCGTAACGGCAAGCGCGTTGCGCGCCGGTCGATTCTCCACCTTGATCCATCCCGTGCTGTCCTTGATATGAACCGTGCGCCAGTAGCAGCCGTCCCTCACCAACTCCACGCCGCCAATTGCCCTTGCCGACAGAAATGTCAGCATCCGCTCCCACTCATAGGGCGGGCGATAGCCGATTTCAACAGTAAAGCCATTCTGACTCCGCTCCTGCTTTTCATATTGCTTCCGCAGAGCAGTGGGCGTCAGGCGGTATTCCTTTTCAAAGACAGCGTTAAATCGCCTAAGGCTTCCGAAACCGGAGGCCATGGCCACCTCCAGAACTGACAGCCTTGTGTCTGTCAGCAGATTCTTGGCCAGCAGCAGACGGCAGGTCTGCCGGTATTGCAGCGGCGTGACATGAAATTCCGCTTCAAACACTCGGCGCAAATGCCTGTCCGTGCAGCCCAGGCGGGCCGCCAGTTCCGCAAGAGTCTCGTCATTGCCGCAATTTTCCTCTATTATGGCGGCGGCCTCTCGGGCGAGATCGGCGCTTGCCTCAAGGAGCGAATTGCCCGGTGCAAGCTCCGGTCTGCATTTCAGGCAGGGGCGGTAGCCCGCCCGTTCCGCTTCCGCGGCAGTGCGATAGAAAGTACAGTTGTCTTCCTTAGGAAGCCGCACCCGACACACCGGGCGACAATAGATCCCCGTGCTGCTCACGGCCACAAAGAATTTTCCGTCAAACCGTGTGTCGTGGGACCGCAGTGCCTCGTAACAAATGCTTTTTTCCATTTGGCCTCCTCAATGAGCCTCAATATAGCTTGCCAGCTTTCCGTGATATTCGTCCAGTGTATCAGGCATCGGTTCCGATATACGATTTAACAGCAAATCCGGTAAGTAACACGGTGTTCTTCCGCCTGCGGTCATGGCACGCACGCAGCCCATGCAGGTAACAACGACATTTTCACAGGGGAATTGATTGGCCCGTTCCTGAATCCGGGCTTCTACCTGCTCGTTTGGCACATAGCCATAAAAGTTATCTCCGCAGCATACGGATCTTGTACCGCTGAACTCTGCCTCGATGATGGTTATATTCATTTTACGGAGAAGACTTCGGATCGCCTTATGTACCTGCGGTTTGTGCCGATAGCCGCAGGAATCATGCACGGAGACGGTCAATCCGCTGTGGTCGGGCAGCTTCAGCTCCTCGATGCTGTCCGACACTTCCCAGATAGAGATTGTGTTGATACCCGCGTACAGGGAGCGGAAGCGCCTGTCGCAACCGGCACAGTTGTTGATGACGGTCGCCCCCTCCGGCAAGTGAGGATCATGGTGGCAGCAGACATTATGAAATTTTACATCTCCGAAATTGTCCTTTAGCAATTTCCATAGGAGTTCCGGGACCTCCGGTTTATACGCGCTCATGGCGCAGCCGGGATTAAAAAAACACTTTTCCATGTCGATCTGATTAACAGATATGCTCTCTCTGATCGTTGCCATATCTTCTTCCTCCTTTATACCGGTTGGGGAACACCGAGCGGACAGATATAAGAGCATGTCCCACAATCGATACAACGCTTCGGGTCAATCTCATACTGCCCGTCGCCCTCTGTGATCGCGTTTACCGGACACGCGCTCGCGCAGCTACCGCACATGACGCATCCTTCAGAAATGATATAATAGAATTTATCCTCAACGCCGGGGACGATTGGCAAAGCGGTTTTGTTTTCTGTGTTCATGGCGTATGCCTCTTCACATTTTAAAGAAGTTTTGCTTTTCCTTGTGCTTTTATTATACAACACAATTTATGAAAAAGCTCGCCATTTTCGGACATGAATATTTCTTTTCAAACAGATGCATTTTTGCGTTGCTTGACTGCTGTTCATATGATCACACCTCAAATCTATATCATGTTATGAGGCTTCTTTCCACATTGTTCCACCGATTTAACTGTGAAGCAGCAACTGTCAAGAAATGATTCTCGGATTTCAAGTTTATCCATTGTAAAATATACTCCGCCTAAACAAGGAACAAGCGCCGCCACAGATTTGAAGGCGGTGTTTGTTAGATAATTTTGCGATAAAAAATTCCGGGAGATGGAAGGGACAAAGTGAAAATGCCCAGAATGATGTATTCATAACGCTTGACAAACAATCTCCGCCCTGTTGTAATTACGCAAAGCGGCGTAAATGGCGTAAGATGTGAAAGAGAGAAGCCGCACGGCCCGTCAGGGCATGGAGGTTAAGAAAATGAAGGAGCGGTATATGCGGTTTGGTGAATTCATCAAATCCAAGAGACTGGCTGACCCAAGAGAATTGACTTTGAAGGACGTCGCGGAGAAACTCGGCGTGTCGCTGAGTCTGCTCAGCGATATTGAGAAGGGCCGCCGCAAGCCCTTTGACAGCTGAGTATATTTGTTCAGCCTGCAAAATGTCTTGTGATAACCCCTACAAGGTATGCCCATCCTGTGGCACACAGATGAAAAAGTCAAAGTATGATCCATCATGGGTGGACGAGGCAGAGAGCCTGTCCGCACTACCGGATGAAGATTGATAGTGGCGCAATATGAGTGAGAAGAACAACGGAATCCGTCCTTGCGGACGGAATAAATCCATCTTTGATGGATGAAATCACTTCGTGATGAAATCCGACTGTCGGCGAGAATTGGACGGATTTCATTTCATTTGCGCAAGCAGAGTTCATTCGGCTTGCTCGTATTTCATCGCGCTTCGCGCGATTTCTTTTAATACGTAATCCGTGTAAAAAATCCCTACAGCAATCCGGCCGGGCGAAGTGCCCGGCCGGATTGATTTTATGCTCCCCTCACATGCGCATGCCCAGCTTTATCAGCTCGGCGGTGCGGCGGGAGGATTGGGTAAGATTTTGTTGTGTTGCGGCCATGGCCTCGTCGAGGGTGGAGACGCGGCTGACGGCGGCGGCCAGGGCGTCGACGCCGCAGGAATAAAGGGCGTCCGCCCCGTCCCCTATCGCGCCGCCGATGGCGACGACGGGGACATTTTTAATGCTTTTACTGCGCGTGGCCACGCCGCAGGGCACTTTGCCGTAAGCACTTTGCGCGTCGAGCCGCCCCTCGCCGGTGATGACAAGGTCGGCATCGCGCACATGCGCGTCAAAGCCGATTGTGTCGAGCACAAGCTCGATGCCGGGCTTGACCGCGGCGTTGAAAAACGCCATGAACACACAGCCGAGGCCGCCCGCCGCGCCCGAACCGGGGCGGAGCGCGGCGTCAGAGTCGAACTGCTCTTTGAGCACGCGCGCATAATTGGCGAGGGCGGCGTCGAGCTGCTCAACCTGCTTGGGGTCGGCGCCCTTTTGCGGGGAGAATATATACGCCGCGCTCTCCGCGCCGCAGAGGACATTTTTCACGTCACAGGCGAGGACGAATTCACAGGAAGCGGCCTCCGGCATGAGGTCGGCAACGTCAATGCGCGCAAGGCGCGCAAGCTCTGCCCCGCCGTCGGAAAGCGGCGCGCCGTCACTGTCGAGAAAGCGCAGACCGAGGGCGCGGGCAAGCCCCATGCCGCCGTCGGTCGTGGCCGAGCCGCCGAGGCCGAGTATAATGCGGCGCGCGCCGCGCTCCAGCGCGCGGCGAATGAGCAGCCCCGTGCCGTAGGTGGAGGCGCGAAGCGCGTCGCGCTCATGCGCGGCCACAAGCGTCAGGCCGGAGGCCGCCGCCGTTTCGACGACGGCAGTGCCGTCGGGGAGAATGCCATAGGGCGCGCGGATTGGGCGGCCGAGGGGGTCAAAGGAGTCGACCTCAACAAGGCGGCCGCCCGTCGCGGCGACGAGGGAATCCACCGTGCCCTCGCCGCCGTCGGCGATGGGCAGGAGGGTGAACTCGGCAGCGGGGAAAACCTCGGCCACGCCGCGGCGGATATACTCCGCCGCTTCGCGCGCGGTGCAACTGCCCTTGAATGAATCGGGGGCAATGACAATTTTCATGGTCACACCTCAAAAGCCCGTCACAGCATGGCCGAGCCGCCGGTGACTATCCAGCAGGCAAGCGAGGCCACCGTGAGCGCGCCGGTGTAAACATTGCCGGTGCGGCGATAAATATACGTGCAGAGAACGCTGAACACGACGACCTGCGGGGCAAAGAGGATGAGCAGGGACATGAACGGGCCGCCGAATGTGGGGCTGAATATCAAATCCGCGCCCGGCCCAATGCCGGCGAAGAACGGGATATACTCGATGAGCACGATTATCAATATGCCGCCGACCATCATGAGCGCATTGCGCCACCAGCAGCCGACAAAGCCGCCGAAGCCGGGGCGATACGTCGCCGGGCAGCGCGCAGAGGCCATGATTTTGCTGTTGTTGAGGATGAAGAAGAAGGCAAACACGGGGATATACACGAAGAACTGACCGAGGCGCGTGAGGTCAAAGGTCTTGAAAAACGGCCAAATAATGCGGAAATCGAGCATGAAAAGCTTTTCGCAAAGGGCAAGGGCTGCGTACATCACGGCGAGCATGCACAGCACCAGCAGCGCACTGCGGCCGAGAAGCCCCCAGCCGGGCTTATCCGGCGCGTCCGCCGTGCCGAGACCCATGCTGTGCCAGCCGTCCGTTGCGCCTTGCTTTTTGGCCTTTTTATAAGCGGGAATGGTCGTGGCGAGCATGATGATGATAAGCGTGAGATACCAGCACAAAAAGCCGTTGCCGATGGTCATGCGGAAAACACCCTCCGGCAGGGGCAGAAGCCCGTGGCCGAGCTGGGTCATGAACGGATAGGTGCAGGCCGCGATGAGCATGGTGATGACGGCGCCCTTCCACCACTTTTTGTTCGTTTTCGCGCCGCTTTCGGCGGGCAGAGGCTGCGCCACGGGGGCGAAGAACGGCACTGTCAGCAGCAGCTCCATCGTCGCGATGAGCGAAGCGACGGCGCAGAGCATCGCGGCAAAGACAAGTGCCTCTTTCGTCATGGCCACCTGATCATCCGGCGCAAGGGTCAAATCAAGGCCGATGGCGGAGTTGAGCCAATTGAGCGTGGTGGCGATGCCGTGGGCGTTGTGCGTGGTGAGGCGGTGGTTGGTGTTCAAAAGCTCCATGCGGCGAGCCGTGCCGTCGGCAAAGTCGCCGTAAGTGGTGTCCCACGCGGCGTCAGCCGCCGTGCAGCCGAGAAACTCGGTGCGCAAATCGCTTTTGAGAAGCTCGTCGTTGACGAAGTTTTTATAGTCGCGGAAATAGCTGAATTCATCGTATTTTGCCTGCAAAAGGAGGACATTGTTGAACTTTATGTTGTCGGAATCATAGGCGCTGTCGCGGAAAAGCTCGCCGCACTGGAGCACAACGGCTTGCGGGGCAATGTCCGTGCCGCTGAAATCCGCCGCGACAGACCATGACGACCACGTGCCCATGGAGTGGCCGCTCACGGCAAGGCGCGAGGAATCGACATTGTCCATCGCGGCCAAGAGCGCGTAAGCATAGCTGCCGCCGCAGGAGCTGTCGGTGATGGAGTTGCCGTCGGAGTCGGTGGTGTAGCGGTCATCGAAAAAGCTGAGGTTGGAAAAGTTCATCATCACGCGGTAGCGCGTCGCGCCGCCGGCGGATTTGAACGTGCCGTCGGCCTCGCTGTCTTCGCCGAAGTTGACGGTGACCTTGTGGTTTACATAACCCCTGTTGATGAGCCCGGCGGTGGATGCGCCGTGGCCGTATTCATCAAGGCAGAGCACCACCGCGCCGCGCCGTGCAAGCTCGATGGCGTAGGCCGCGCAGGTTTCGTGGTCGTTCTGATAGCCGTGGAGCAGCAGCACGCCGGGGGCTTTGTTGTCCGCCGTGGCGGTGACGGGGGTGTAAAGCTTATACATGAGGTTGCCGACGTCGGTTTCAATCCAACCCTCGGTGACGTCGATGGTGCCGTTGCCGCGCTGAATGGCGTCGGCCGCGAACATGCACACGAACACGGCGATCAGCAATATCGCCATCGCCGCCGCGGCTGTTTTGCGCGTTTTTTTCATGGTTTTCTCTCCTTTATGTCAAATTCATGCGAACAAAATTGCCGTTGCGATGAGAAGCTGACCGAGGTAATAGGTCAAAAGGTTGATTGCACGCAGGGGCTTGATTTTCTTGCCGAAGCTGTAATAAATCATGATGAAATCGCTCACCACGAAAAACAGCGCACCCACGGCGAAAAGCACCGTCAGCACCGTGACGCCCGTTTTCACCAGCAGCATCGCCGCGCAGGAAAACATCGCGATGACGACGACGAGATAGACATAGCCGAACGCCTTCAGTCCCTTGCTGGGGGCGGTGATGCGGCGCATGAGGGGCGGAATCGCCGCGACGGACAGCACCGCCGTCAAAACCACGGCAAGGAGAACAATGCCGGTGTTGGCGGCGACGAGAGCGGCGATATAAAGAAAGTGGCCGCTCAAAAAGGCGAGAATGCCGAGGGCGAACACCTTCATCGACGCCCCTCCCGTGACGACGTTGCGCAGATTCAGCAGCACGTCGCCCACAAGGCCGAGCGCAAGCCCGATGACGATGAGCCGGCCGAAGCTCGTGCCATTCGCGGCAAAGCACAGCACGCCCAGCACCACGAAAAAGCACGACGCCAGCCCCTTGAGCACCGTGGCGCGCACCATCAGCCCGGCATACTCGGTCTTGATGAACCAAATATCCACCAAAAGACCGATGACGCAAATAAGTGCGATTTTGGTAATCATAGCCATAACCTCCTGTTGTTTGTTGCGTGTTTTGGTATGAATATATAATATACCCCTAGTTTTTGCGTGTCAATGAAAAAGCGCGTGAAATGCATGTGCGGCGCAATTTCCGCGCCGCACGGCGCGGTTTGTCCTCGGTGTCAAGCATTTTGCGGTCAATTGTT
>CAZXVA010000056.1:0-11563 GCA_964644305.1 uncultured Oscillospiraceae bacterium | reverse complement strand
TCCAACCTCGACGCCAAGCTCCGTAACCAGATGCGCGCCGAGATCATCAAGCTGCGTGAACGCATAGATACCACCTTCATCTACGTCACCCACGACCAGACCGAGGCCATGACCTTGGGCGACCGTATCGTCATCATGCGCGACGGCTACATCCAGCAGATCGGCACTCCTCAGGAAGTGTTCAACAACCCCCGCAACCTGTTCGTCGCCGGCTTCATCGGCACCCCGCAGATGAACTTCTTCGATGCCGAGCTTATCCGCGAGGGCGACAAGTTCTTTGTCGAGCTCGGCGGCTACAAGGTCGAGCTTGACGCCGAGAAGGAAGCGCGCCTCGTGGCAAACGGCGTGCAGTCCCAGTCCGTGACGCTCGGCGTCCGCCCCGAGCACACCATCGTCGCCGACTCCGGTGTCGCCGCGAAGGTTGACGTCAGCGAGATGATGGGCTCTTCCGTGCACCTGCACGTCACCGCCGAGGGCAAGGACGTCATCATCATCGTCCCCACCATCGACATGAAGGGCCATTACGCCATGGGCGACACCGTCCACTTCGCCTTCGAGGGCAACGTGGCGCACGTGTTCTCCAAGGACACCGAAAAGAACCTCGAGTGGTAAGTCAATAGCAATATAATAATCAAAGGCAGGGCGCAAGCCCTGCCTTTGTGGTTTGAGGGGAATATATAAAGAAGACTCACACCCATGCGATAACCTTTTTCTTTTCGGCGCAGTCGGCGAGGTAGAGATTGATGAGCGTTTGATACGGCACGCCGGATTTGTCGGCCAAGGACTTGAAATAGTCATTGGTGGAGCTGTCGATGTTGATGGTTATCTGCTTTTTGAGCTTTTTGGGATACGGATTCTTCACCGCGTTGGAAAAATAACATTCATTCTGCATGAGCATCACCTCACATAGTATCCCGCCTCGTTTTGGGTGGCTTTTCGGGCGTGACGCGTATATGAATATATGATAATTATAAGATAATTATATATCAAGAGCGACAGGAGAAAAACTCATGTAATTTGAATTTCATCGCTCATGGCGCAAGCCAATATGAGCGATGAAATGAGCGATGACCGGGGGACGGGCGCGCATTGCGTCGTGCGGGTGCTTCGCTGTGGCGGCGCGGGTGAATGGTGAGTGGGGGAATGAGCGGGATTATGCGGTTTTCGGCGGGGGAATATTCATTTATCGCCGCGGTTTGGTGCATGGGCAACATAATTTGTGGTCTCGGCGGCTGAATATTCACTTTTTCCCTGAAAATGAAAATAGACGTATTTTTTTTTTTTTTTTGGATTTGGCAAAAAAATCTATAAAAGAACAAAAATTCGCAGTAATTCGGCCGATTTCAACGCTGGCGAGTAAAAGTAATGTAGAGCGGTTGACAATGGGTGTATGAAAAGCTATAATATAATATTGAAAAGGCGGGTGAATATTCACGTGAATATTCATTTTGAAACGTCGGTTTGATTGGCGTTCTGTTGGGGCATTGAGCGGCACAGGGTGCGGCGAAAAGGCAGACCGCGCCGCCCGGCGGCGGCACGGGCGATCCCCTCAGTCAGCGGCTGCGCCGCTGACAGCTCCCCTTGATGCCCAAGGGGAGCCGAGATGTGGACGAAGTCTGCACTTCCGATTGATAAATGCGCGGGTTTTGGGCTGCAATTGCAGTGAAAACAGAACTTCTGTCTAAAAGCCACTTGTAGGGGAGGCAACCTGCCTCCCGCTCGTGTGCACCCTGTTTAACATTCAATTCTAATCAGAACACCAAGGGAAAAACGCCCGCCAAAGGCTTCCCCTCCGGGGAAGCTGTCAGCGGCGCAGGCGCTGACTGATGAGGCCGCGCCGTCGGCGCGGTAGAGCTTGTGCACAGTATCGGGAAAGAATTGTGCTCAACAGAACACCAAGGGAAAGCCGCCCGCCAAGGCAGCCCTTGCATGTCAAGGTGGCTGTCAGGCGCGAGACCGCCGATGCGCCGCGCCGCGAGGCGCGGAAACGGGCAAAACCGCTCACACCTACATTATATAATATACACTCAATATAATATATACTCACTCCGAGAGATTGATTGGAACACACGACAAACGCGAGACCAAGGGGGAAACACCATGAAAAAAAGAGAGAGAAACGAGCAGAGCGGGCGCGGGACACAGGTGCGCCTGCAGCGGTTTATTGCGCTGCTGCTGGTGGCGGCGGCGATGATGAGCCTGGGCGGCTTCGCGTTTGCGGCCGAGCCGAATGCCGGTTCGCTCTCCCCCGACGAGACCGGCGCGAACCTGTCCACGCCGCCCACGGTGACCACGCCCGCCGACCCCGACGAGACGGCCGAACCCACTCAAAGCGAGACCCCGCCCGCGACCACGTCGACAACGGGGTCAACAGGCACAAGCGCAACCGCAACCGGGACAAACACCGAGGATGAAGCCGAGACGGGCAAGGACACCACCCCCGCCCCGACCCCGACTCCCACCCCGGACACTACCCCGGCTCCCACGCCCACGCCGACGCCCACACCCACGCCCGACGGCGGCGAGGACGGCAGTGACGCCGAAAACGAGGACGGCGAAGAGAACGAAAACGACAAGAGAAGAATCATGCTTTTGGGCGCAATGTCCGATGAACCGTCCACCGTGGCCGAGACAGGCACGATAACCGTGAAGTATTATGTGGCGGAAAACGGCGCGTGGAAAGAGCTGCAAACCGGGACAAGCGATGGAACGGAAAACTTTAACGGAACAAACCGTTACTATGTCACGGCAACGACGTTGCAGGGAATATACGGCGACTATGGTTTCACAGCCGATAGCATAAAAAGTGCCGCTGACCGCATATTCCCGCACACGGAATCAAATAATCCCAACACGGTATATGCCAATGCCGCGCCGATTCAAAAAGTAATAGGCGAAACGACACAATGGATTATTCCTCTTGTCGGTATAGACACAAACAACGCCTCGATTTACTATCTCCCGAGCAATAAATCGGGCAACGAAGGCTATTTCAATAATAACATGTCAACCACAGCTGTCTTGGCCAACAACACGTTCTACACCGTCGAGGTCAACGCCAACGGGCTGGCCGAGAATGAGGGCGCGACGGCCAAGGAACAAAAGGTGCTAGTCGGCAACAACGTCACCGTGACCCTGCCAAATCTAAAAGAGGGCGCATATTGGCGAGTGTTGAAAGGGAAAGATGTCGATACTTCACTGACGCCCACCGTTGACGCGACAACCGATGATACAACATATACTATAAATAATATTGACTCATCTTACGTGTTCACCGCATGGCTTAATGGCCAAACAATAATTGAATACGACGCGAGCGTGACGCTTGGAACGGTTGGCTATGGTACTGCGGTGTTGGTGGGCGATGACGGCAAGGTCAATGGAAAAACAGACTATAGCGAAAGCTATGCCGAGGGTACGGAAGGCTATATTGTGCGCAATGTCGACCTCGACGTCGTGAACGCAAAAGTTGACGTTCAAGGAAAGGATGCGCCGATAAGATACACCTTTATCGGGTGGAAACTTGGCAAAGATACCGATTTAGTCATGCCGGGCACGGCGCTGACTGCGGAGCAGATTACAGACGCAAAAGACGCAAACGGCATAGTGAAGCTGACGGCGCAATGGACGCCGTACATCAAAGACAAAGCTGGCCAAGACCTAATCGCAACCGCAAACTTCTACGTCGGATTGAATATAGAGGTTCACGGAAACGAGTATAATTACGGTCTTACAAGCATTAAAAGTTTTACCAATTCGGTTTTCACCTCCCGTGTAACAGGTTCGCCTACTTTTAGCAAAGCTAACATTAATATTATTGGCCCGGCGAGTGAAGCATCAGAGGCCAATGCAAACGACCAAAAAATCCGCAAGCAAATATACGAGGAGATTGCAGGCGTCAAATTTGTCGACAGAATGCCGACGGATGAATCCGTGTTTGAATATCTGAGAAACAGCACTTCGGAGCAAGATAAGATATACTTGGAAGGCTCAGAAGTCACGGGTGAAATGAGAGATAAGCTGACGCCGGATCGTTTTGCGATACGTTGGTACGTGGTGAAATATGATCAATCCGACGGTTTCCATGTCGACGGCGTTATTGTGGCGCGGCCGGGCACGTTGGTGGTTCAAAAAACCTTCTCCGGCGACAGCGCAACGGTTGAAAGCGTGAAGAATGAATTCTTCATTTCGGTTGAGCACGACGTTGAGAAATATGAGGACGGAGAGAACGTACCAACAAACGAACATAAGCTCGATTACAAGCTGGTTCTTGCGCCTGACGATAACAATTATGGAGCAGAGGACGACTACGAGGACAAGATAGGTTACACCGCCTATGACCCACAGACCGACACCTACACTTGGGTGCTTCAAGGCATTCAGGGCGTGAACTATCAAATCATAGAGAAAAACTACGAAAAGCCCGAAAGCGCAACCGGCATCACGCGCGAATCGACCTACCGGCTGATAAACCAGCGCGACGAGGCCGACAAGGGCGGGAATTATGATAATGACTGCGTCCCGCCGAACACGACAAGCAAGGAAGGCGTGGTCGTGAGAATGCGCGCTTATGACGACGGCACGCCGCACAGCAACATGCAGACCGTGATTCTGCACAACAGCTACACCAAGCCCGGCGTCATCACCGTGGTGAAAAAAGACGCGATGACCGGCGGGGAGATAGGCAACGTTCAGTTCAAACTGACTGACGGAAAAGGCGCGGCAATTCCGCTTTTCCAAAAGCCGAACAGGCCGGAGTATTCCACCAAGCAGGACGATGCTTACTACACCGACCCTGCCGTATACGCCAAGACCGACGAACACGGGCATTTCTATATCGAGCTTGACCCCGGCGCTTACACGCTGACGGAGAAAATCCCCGGCGGGTACTACGGCGCGGAAACGGTGAACTTCACCGTGAGCGATGATAACGAGATAAGCTCTGTGACCTGTGGCACTGTTTCCGGCGGGACACCCGCACTAGACGGGGAGCAGTGGGCGAGTGTTGACGCCAAAACCCCCAAGACGCTGATTGTGGAAAACCGGTCGCGGACGTTCGACGTGACAGTGACGAACAATTGGCTCACCGAGGACGAGAATAAGAAAGAGAAAGTGACGCTTGAGCTATTGCGCAACGGCACTTCACTCGGCGCGAATTATATCGTCGAGCTGGACGGGACTGAGCCGCAAGGCTGGGCGAAAACGTGGGAGGACATGCCGCTGTTCGTCAACGGCGCGGTTGCCAATTACACTGTGAAGGTGTCGACAATCGGGTCGGTTTATTACTCCGACATTCTCGGCGTGACCGACGGCTATGAAAACTTCAGCGTGACGCGCGACCCGGCGGTCTATTCCAAGACCTTTGCCGCGACAGAGACTGAGGACAGCAAAACCGTCAAGAAAAGCACCTCATACTGGCAGGACGAGCTGGACAACACGATAATCCACTACGCCGACCACCTTGACCTCGTCGTGAACATCAAGCCCATCGAGGGCGAGCTGGGCATCAAAAAGGTTATGGACGAAACCGGCGGCTACGGCCTGCCGGGCGCGGTGTTCGGGCTGTACGCTGATGTGCGGTGCAGCGGCAACCCCGTTGCCACCCTCACCTCCGACGACGGCGGCATGCTGCACCTGAAAGGAATCGCCGCGGGCACGTATTATCTCAAAGAGACCCAAGCCCCGGTGAATTTCGCGCTGGATGAGTCGGTATACAAGGTGCTGGTGACGGGCGGCAATGCCACCGTGACGATGTACCAGGACGCAAACGGCTATGTGCTCGACAGCAAAGACAAGCTGTATAATTTCCCCCTGACCGACCTTGTCAACAAGACGGAGCTGACCCTGCATGTGGAAAACCGCACTGTCGAGCAGGGCGAGGCGGTGCTGTACGGCGCGCAGGTGAAGCTGGAGAGAATCGACGGCGACAAGCCGGAGACTATCAAGACCTTCAAGCTGACCGACGGCGACGACAGAGACGCCACGTCGCCGCTGGGGCGCGGATTGTACCGCGTGACGCAGACGACTGTCGCCGAGGGATATGAAATTTACAGCGCGGGGTACAACTTCCGCGTTGAAAACGGCGAGCTTATCCCGGTGATTGAGCTGATGACGCTGGCCATGGAGCGCGCGCCCGGCTGGTATCCGGGGATTAACGATGACGACAGCTTCCTGCTGACGGTTTTCAACGAGCCGAAGAAGGACGAAACCACGCCGGGCGGTGACGACAAGGACGACACCGACGACAAAACCGACAAGCCGGGCGAGGACGACAAGACCGAGACTTCGCCCCAACCCACGGTGACACCCGCGCCCACGGCAACTCCCACGCCGGGCACAATTTGGTGGCACAGCCCTTATGGGTACGGCGGACTGCCGCAGACCGGGCAAATGAACTGGCCTGTGCCGGTGCTGGCCGCGCTGGGCGCGGCGCTGATTGCGGCGGGGTTGATTGTGTCGCGCAGTGCGCGAAAGAGGGAAAAACGATGAAATTCAAGCGCGGTGAAGCCTTGGCCGTGGTGGGCGCGGTGTGCGTGCTGGCATCGGCGGTGCTGTTCGGGCACAATGTGGCGGACGCGGCGCGCGCCGCGCGCGAGTCGGCGGCGGCCTTGGTCGCCGTGAACGCGGCCATCGCCGAGAACACCGCCAAGGCGAACGAGAACGGCGCCGACGGTGCCGCGGCGGTCGCGCGCGAAAGCGCCGACGGCGCGGCTCAGGGTTCGGCGACGCCGGAGGCGGTCGCCGACCCTGACGTCGGCGTGGTGGTGGACGGCGCGCGGTATTTGGGCAGCATGAGCGTCCCGGTGCTGGAGCTGGAGCTGCCGATATATGCCGAGTGGAACGATGTGGACGCGCAGAGCGCGCCGTGCCGGTATGCCGGTTCGCTTGCGACCGGCGCGCTGGTGATTGGGGCGCATAACTATGACCGGCACTTCGGCGGCATATCGCGTCTTGCCAAGGGCGACGTCGTGGTCATAACCGACGCCAACGCCGCCGAGCACAGGTACACCGTGGACGAGACCGACATTCTCCCGCGCGACGCGGTGGACGAGATGAAGTCCGACGCGTGGGATTTGACCCTCTTCACCTGCACCTACGGCGGCGCAAACCGCGTGACCGTCCGCTGCGTGGCAGCGTGAGCCTGTTTGCCCAAAGGGCAAACAGCCGTGGACAGACAAAGCGGCGCGAAAACCAAGCCCCCGCCCCGGACTTGACAAGAGACCGAGCGGGGGGCTAATGAGCACAGAAAAAGGTACTGCCGATAGACAGTCAGACCCTCGGATAAGAGTTAAAAGAAATCGCCGACTTTTGAAAGGGTGCGTCGATTACTTTTTTATGCTCATAAACTGAACAAACAGCTCATCAATATTGATGATACCCCCCAAAAAAGGCTGTAGCACTGCGTTGTGCTACAGCCTTTTTCTTATCCTGCCTACTATATATATAATAGGAAGAACCGCGAAAGCGACGGCGGCGTTGGCGAGAGGGATGAGGGTGCGCGACCAGTGCTCAAGGGTGCTGCTTTCCGGCGCGAGGACGAGCGCGAACGCCGTGGCCGCCGCCGCGACCAGCCATATCAGCCAGCGCCCCGAACGCAAATCGAACAGCGGACGCGCCGAGGGCGGCACGTACCGCCCCAGGGCAAGGCGCAGTGAATGCTGCGCGGCGATGAAGCACACCGACACCACCGTGAAATCCGTGAACACCCACAGCGACACCACAAACGCCTCGACCCGCTCAAGCGTGTCGAAAAAGCGCAGGTTCTTCACTAGCGAGAAAAACGGATGCGTCAGGCGCGCCGTCAGCTCCGCGCCGAACGTGCCCACCGTCGCCGCGAGCAGGGCGCACATCAGCGCCGACACGCCCAGCGCCCACAGCACTCCCGCACCCCTCTCGCCGCCGGCCTTGCGGCACAGCGGCGAGAGGAAGCACGCCGCATAAAGCGGCACCGTGGCCACATCAAGCGTGGCCGCGCCGCCCATAAGTGCGCGCGGCAGGGCCGACGCGCGCACGGGGACAAGGTTGGCCGCGTCCACCGAGAAAAACGCAAACCCCAGCACCAGCGCCAGCACCCCCAGCACCGCCGCGAGAAAGATGTTGGCCGCGCGCACAAGAGTGCGCGGGGCGTCCAGCGCCGCGACGAGGGACATCACGCCGAGGACGACGATGAAAAACGCCGTGCCGCTTTCGGGGTACATGGTGGAGATTATCCGCTCCGCCCCGGCGCGCAGGGTGAACGCCCCGTACAGCGTGAACCACCCGGCAAAGCCGATGAGCGCCGCGCGTCCGGCGCGCGCACCAAGTGCGCGCAATATCAGCTCCGGCGCGGCCTCGCCGTCCTGCCGCCGGGCGATGAACGCGGCGACAAACGCCGCATATAAACACGCAAACGGCGCGGCCACCAGCGGCGTCAGCCATGCCGCGCGCCCCGCCGTCCGCGCGGCAAACCCCGGCACGAGCCTCAGCGCCGGAGAGAGGAAAAACACCGTGCACAGCGCAAAAAGCTGTCGCCGGGTAAAGCCGTAATCGGTTTTCATGCGTTCAACTCCTCCGACTGCACGGTCCGGCGCGAACCGTTTGAATGGATAATCCGCCCGTTCACGCTCACTCGCAGTTCCAGCGTGGGCAAAAGCTCATAAAACGGCGCGTCGGGCGAATATGCGGCGGGGGCGGCACGCTCCACCGCCGCGCCGAGGCCGACGAAGTCGGCCTTCAACCCCTGCGCAAGCCGAAGCACCCGCCCAATCCGCTCGGACACGACGGATTCAAGCTGCGCCGTGAGATAGTCGATATACGCCACGTCGGCGAAATCCGCCGAGCCGTCGGCTTGAAGCACCGTGGCGTTGACGCGCGCGGCGATGTCGACGCGGCTGAGGCTGCCGTCGCTTGCAAAGCGCGGCGCGATGTCGCACTCCCCGTCGTTTATCTCCAGCGTCACAAGCTCGCCGCGCCTGTCCGTGACGGTCACGTCGCTCTGCCCCACACGGCCGCGCAGAAAGCCGACGCCGAGGGAATCCTCCGGCGAGATATACCCGCACAGCCTCATCTCCCGCATCACCGCGTATCCCGCCGCCACCGCAGTCAGTCGCGGCGCGGAGGACGCACCGCCGCTGCTGCCGGAGTCGGGCGATCCGCCGCCGGAATCGGCGGCGGACGCGTCGGGGGTATGGCGGTCGGAGGGCGTCAGCTCCAGCGCGCACACGAGCGCGCTGCCGTGGCGGAGGGTATCGCGCGTGAGGTCGGCGACGGTGAACACGCCGTCGCGGGCGCGCGTGTTGTAGTATTCGCGCACACCGCGCAGGATTTCGCTTATCCCGGCCTCGCCGTCGCCGACGTTGAGCACGGCCTCCTCCGCCGTCGCGCCTCTTACTATATAAATAGGCATGTCAATGCGCAGGCGGGGTGACTGGGTGATATAGTCGACGCAGTCCGCCGCCCCGGCGGCGGCATAGGCCTCGCCCAGCACCACGGCGTCCGCGTGGGAGATGAAAAGCGTCTCCTCAAATGAATAGTTCTGCGCGCGCTCCACCGCCGAGGCGACCGTCGCCCCGGTCAGACACATGCGCACGGGCGCGGCGGATTTTCCGCTCGCGGCGCATGAGGCGAGAGAGAGCACCGTGCCGCCGCCCTCGGCGTTGTCCACGCCCAGCGTTTGCAGCACGAGCAGCTCTTCCATCTCGCGGTAGTTTGCGCGCAGGCTTCCGCATGCGGTCAAGTTGAGCGCGGCGGCCACGGCCACGCCGGCCGCGAAAAGTCGTTTCATCGCTGTCGCCTCCTGTCGGGTGTGTTCAAGAGCGGGTCGCGGAATTTGTCCAGCCGCTTGGGCTTGCGCCAAAACAGCTTGATGAGCCCGCCGGGCAGACCGTCGCTGAGCGGGGCGGTGTAGTTGACGCCGAAGGAGTCGATGCGCGCGAGCGAGAATATCACCAGCGCGCTCACCGCCGCCACGCCGAACAGCCCCGCCGCCACTGCCGCCAGCACCAGAGCGAACCGCACCAGCCGCACGGCCGAGCCGAGGTCTTGGCTGGGCAGGGTGTACCCCGCAATGCCGGAGAGAGCCACCACGATAATCGCAATCGGCGACACCACGCGCGCCTCCACCGCCGACTGGCCGACGATGAGCGCGCCGATTATCGACACCGTGTCGCCGATGGGATTGGGCAGGCGCAGCCCCGCCTCCTGCAAAAGCGTGAACGCCACCAGCATGCCGATGACCTCAAGCGCCGTGGAAAACGGCACGTTGCGCTTGGCCTCGATTATCGACAGCAGAAGCCGCGCGGGGATCATCTCCTGATGATACATCGCAATCGCCACATACAGCGCCGGCAGCAGCGCCGACAGTGCCAGCGAAAAGTACCGCAGCACCGCCACGGCGGACGCCACGAGATAATGCGACGTCGTGTCGCTCGTCACCTTCATGAACTCCGCGAACGTCACCGGCAGGATAAGCCCCACCGGTATCCCGTCCACCAGCAGCCCCACCCGCCCGTCCATCAGGTACATCGCGAAGCGATCCGGCCGCTCGGTGTGCGCCAGCTGCGGGAAGGGCGAGCCGGGCGCGTCGGTGATGGCCTCTTCGAGTATGCCCACGGCCAAAAGCGCGTCGATGTCCAGCTTGTCCAGCCGCGCGGCAAGCTCGGCCACCGTCTCCGGCGCGGCCACGCCCTCCACGAACATTATCGCCACCGTCGTCGCGCTCTTGCGGCCGACGGTGCTCTCCACCAGCTTCAAGTGCGGCGTGGCGATGCGCCGCCGGACGAGCGCGGTGTTGACGCGCAGAGTCTCCACGAAGGAGTCCTTCGCGCCCTTGAGCGCCTTTTCCAGCGTCGGCTCGGCCACGGCGCGCGCCTTGTCCGAGCGCACCTCGAAGCACAGCGCCGTTTTCGGCGCGTCGAACACCACCGCGCAGCAGCCGTGCGTCAGCGCGGCGACGGCCTTGTCCGTCTCGGTGCACTCCTCCACCGAGCAGCTGTAAACCGCGCCGTGCAGCACGGCGTAAAGCGCCTGCTCCTCGGTCTTGGCCGCCTGGGCGCGCGTGGCCTGAGTCAGCGGGCGGATTATCGCCTCCGACACGTCGGAGGCGGACACAATGCCGTCCAGCCAGCACACCGTCACCCGCACGTTCTTCTCCAGCCCGAACGCCAGCTCCCGCGTCTCGAAATCCGCGCAGGTGGCGAAAGCGTCCCGCAGGGCGCGGGCGGTGAGCGGGGCGTCGTATTCGGTTTTGCGTTTCGCGTGGCAGCGCCGCGCGTTGAAATCGGAATATAACATGTCCGTTAGTATTTCCCGCGCGGCGCGTAACATACATTCGCGCGCATGTAGGGGCGATTTGCGGGCGGAAACACAAGATGTAGCGCAAAAAGGAAAACACGAAAAAATATTTGAAAAAAGCGAAAAAAGTTGTTGACAAAGGGAGATTTCGGTGGTATATTAGGCAAGCTCGCTTCTGAGAGCACACAAGTTTCCCTGAGCACCGAAAAGATTTTGAAAAAGAAATTAAAAAAATCCGAAAAAAGTGCTTGACAAACGGAAACCACTGTGGTATAGTAAATAAGCTGTCGCC
>CAZXVA010000055.1:0-11751 GCA_964644305.1 uncultured Oscillospiraceae bacterium | reverse complement strand
AACTACAAGCGCACATTTCTCATCGGCTTTGCCTTTTTCGGCATCTCGCTTTTGTGGCAGGTGTACGATTCCTGGTGCCCCACCTTTTTGACGGACATTTTTGCCCGGCGCATGTTCGGCATCTCCTCGGCCGAGCTGAAGGCCGGTGACCCGTCGAAGATTTTGGAGGTTCAGTGGCTGGTCGGCATCATCATGGCCTGTGACAACCTCGCCGCGCTCATCCTCCTGCCCATCTTCGGCAACCTTTCCGACAAAACCGTCACCCCCATCGGCAAGCGCATGCCCTATATCCTCACGGGCACGTTCGTGGCCGCGGTGGCGTTTCCGTTCATTCCGCTTTTCTTCCACTATAACAACATCGTCGGCATGGTGTGCATCATGGCCTTGGTGCTCATTTTCATGATGATGTACCGCAACCCCGCCGTCGCCCTCATGCCGGACATCACGCCCAAGCCGCTGCGCGCCAAGGCCAACGGTATCATCAACATCATGGGCTATTTCGGCGGCGCATTCGCCACCGTGCTGGGCATCTTTCTCAAGCTGTCCGACTACATAAACGCACCCGACGAGGCGCGGCGCATGTGGATAATCGAGATTCCGTTCATCGTGGCCTCTATCCTCATGGTCATCTCCGCCTTGGTGCTGTACGCCACGGTGAAAGAGAACAGGCTCGCCGAGGAAATGCGCGAGGAGATGGAGGCGGGCGAGCGCCTCGCCGCCGTCGCCACCCCGATTGATGACGACAAGCCCATGTCGCGCGAAAACCGCAACATGCTCCTTGCGATTCTCGGCGCGGAGTTCCTTTGGTTCATGGCCGACAACGCCATGGGCACGTATATCGGCAACTACGTCATCTATTACCTCAACTCCGCCTCCAGCGCCACCATGGTGCTGACCATCGCGGGGGGCGTTGCCTCCGTCATCGGCTTTGCCATCGCCGGCGGCATTGCGGACAAAATCGGCCGCAAGTGGACGATTTGCACGGGTCTTGCGCTCGCGTTCGCGGGGCTTTTGATGATGTGCTTTGTCCGCCCGACGGGCGCGGTCACGGGCGCGCACGGCGAGTTTGCCTTCCCGCCGCTGATGTACGCGGTGGGTGTTGTGCGCGGGTTCGGCATGTCCTTGGTGCATAACTGCTCCTTCCCCATGGTGGTGGAGCTGTGCTCGTCGAAGAAAATCGGCAAGTTCACCGGGTATTATTACACCGCCAGCATGTCCGCCCAGACCCTCACGCCCATCTTCCTCGGCCTTGTGTTCGACATGACCGGCGTGTGGCGCGCCCTGCCGATGTACGCCTCGACCATGATGCTCTTCTCCTTTGCGGTGTTCACGCTGCTGGTCAAGAACATCAAGGCCAACAAGGTCGCCAACACCACCGGCCTCGAAGCCCTCGGCAACAGCGATTGAGTCAATCCGATATAATCGGGGATTGCCGCAAATCGAAGCAGCAATCCCCTTTTTTCGTACATTTCAACGTCCCGCGCAGTTTCCGCGCCTCGCGGCGCGGCGCGTTGTCTGCGCCAACGCGGCGATCCCCTCAGTCGCCGCAAGCGGCGACTGCTCCCCTTGATGCCCAAGGGGAGCCGAGGCGCAAGCCAAAATCCGCACTTCTTGCAAACAAATGCTGTCGTTTCGGCTCTCAATTGCAATAGAATGAAAACTTATGACTTGAATTTAGCCGTAGGGGCGGCAATCTGCCGCCCAGTCCCTTTAGGGAACGGAATCGCCCGCGCCGCACAGCGGCGCGGGCTGCTTTTTCCCGTCAGCTATAATTTGCGATTTTCCTCCTTACAAAATTGACGCGGCGGGGCATAGCGTGGTAAAATGAGAGCAAAGAGAAATAATAGAAAAGAACATGGGACAAGGAGGACAAGCTATGTTTGAAAAATCCAAGCGCATGGCCACGGCGGCGCTGCACGGCGCGCTGACCGGGGCGGCCATCGGCACGGCGGCGCTGTTCGTCATCGCGCCGGGCGCGTCCGGCAAGCGCCAGCGCGCGCCGTTCATGGGCAAAAACATCGCCCACCGCGGGCTGCACAGCCGCGACAAGGCCGTGCCGGAAAACTCGCTTTCGGCGTTTCGCCTCGCGGCCGAGGCCGGGTACGCCATCGAGCTTGACGTCCAGCTTTCAAAGGACGGCGAGGTCGTGGTGTTCCACGATGACACGCTCGATCGCGTGTGCTCGGTTCATGCCCGCGTCGACGAGCTCACGCTCGCCGAGCTTAAGGCTCTGCGCCTTTGCGGCACAGAGGAGACCATCCCGCTTTTCACCGAGGTGCTGTCCACGGTGTGCGGGCGCAGCGCCATCGTCTGCGAGCTGAAAGACGGCAAGCGCAACCGCGAGCTTTGCCGCAAGACCTATGACATCATCTCCTCGTATAGCGGCGACATCTGCATTGAAAGCTTCAACCCGATGATAGTCGGCTGGTTCAGGGTGCACGCAAGCGACCTTTTGCGCGGCCAGCTCGCCGCGCCCATGCGCGAATACCCCGCCACCATGTCGCGCCCGCTCGTGTTCGCGCTGTCGCACACGCTGTTCAACTTCATCGCCCGCCCGCAGTTCATTGCGTACAAAATCGGTTTTCGCCCCGTGACCGTGCGCCTGAGCGAATTCTTGGGCGCGATGCGCGTCGGCTGGACGTCGCACGAGCCGCGCAACGAAACCGGCCGCGACGCCGTGATTTTCGAGTTTTACAAGCCCAAGCTCAAATTCAAATAAGCGCGAAAAAACGCACTGCAAACGCCAAAGGCGCGGGACTGTCCCGCGCCTTCGGTTTATCTATTCATGCTTCATTTTCCCGCGCGCGGGATATCCTCGCCGCGTATGTATTTGCCCAGCGGCTTCCACAAAAGCGCGCCCAGTGCCAGGCACAGCACAAGGTCAAGAACGATGTAGCTGCCGTTATAGAGCGCGGAATAGAGCCACGGGGTGGTCATCGTCATGCCGAAGAAGCTCTCCGGCATATATTCCCCCCAAACGAGCACGCCCGTGAGATAGTGCGCGACAAAGCGCGCCGCCGCGCCGACCACACTGCCCACGAAAAAGCCGTTCCGGCTTTTATGGAAAAGCCCCGCCAGCCCCAGCAGGCCATAGGCCAGCAGATAGTCCCCGATGAAGGACTGCCAGCCCCACGCGTAAGCCCCGTCGAGCAAAAGCTGCAGCAGGCCGAGGGCGAAGCTCGCCAGCATACCGGGGCCGAAGCCCCAGCGCGCGCAATAGACGAACACGGGCAGCATGTTCACCGTGATCGACCCGCCCTGCGGCAGGGAGAAAAGCTTGATGTAGCCCAGCACCTGCGCCAAGGCCACGATGATCGCGCCCTCGCAGAGTGCGCGGAGCTTGAGATGAGATGAGTTTTTCATTGTTTACCTCCAAGAAAGTTGAATACTTTCGGAAGCCGCGAGTGTGCCCGCGTGTGCGCCGCCTCGGCGTCTGACCCCTCCCGGGTGCGCAAAAAGCGCAGGGTCAAAAGCCTTGACCCTGCGCATATCGGACGTAATCGCTGTTTCCTACGCCGGCATTATCCGGATCAGGTATGAGGGTACCGGGGCGTCATTTCGCCCCATCTCAGCCGGGAAGTGACCCAGCGCCCCTTATTCAATTTACCGCTGATTATAATAAACCCCGGTTTATTATTTGTCAATGCTTATTTGAGCATTTCGGCCTTGTCGATGATGAACTGCCTGAGCCACTCGCCGGCCTCGTCGTTTTTCAGGGCGAAGTCGATGGTGGATTCGAGATAGCCCTTGAGGTTGCCGGTGTCGTAGCGGCGGCCCTCGAAGTCCACGGCGCACATCTTTTCTCTGTGGCAAAGCTCGCGCATGCCGTCGGTGAGCTGAATCTCGTTGTTGCGGCCGGGCGCGGTGTGCTCGAGAATATCGAAAATGGCCGGAGTGAGGACATAGCGCCCCATGATGGCGAAGTTTGAAAGCTTTTCTTCCAGCGTGGGCTTTTCGTTCATGTCGCTGATGCGGTAAACCCGCTCGCCCAGCGTCTCTTCGAGCTTGACGGAGGAATACTTGCTTATCTGCGAATCCGGCTGCTCGCGCACGGCGATGGCCGAGCAATTGTTGCTCTCGGCGGCCTCGACAAGCTGCTTCAAAACCGGCTTTTCGCTGAGCATGATGTCGTCGCCGAGCAGGATGGCAAACGGCTCGTCGCCCACGAAGGTCTTCGCGCGCCACACGGCGTGACCCAAGCCCTTGGTCTCTTTTTGACGCAGGAAGAAGATATCCGCCATGTCCGCCACGGAGCGGACTATGCGCGCGTCCTTCTCCTTGCCGTCGCGCATGAGGCGGTCTTCAAGGTCGGGGGCGTAGTCGAAATAGTCCTCGATGGGGCTTTTGCCGCGGTTGGTGATGATGAGAATCTCCTCAACACCGGCGGAAACGGCCTCTTCCACGATGTACTGGATGACGGGCTTATCCACCAGGGGCAGCATCTCCTTGGGGATGCTCTTGGTGTTCGGCAGCAGTCTCGTGCCCAGACCCGCCGCGGGGATAATGGCTTTTCTGACTTTCATTTCGTTGTCCTTTCGTATATATATTCTCGTTATATTATCGGCCTATTTGCCGTTGCATTTATCCGCAAACTCGTTGAAAAACGCCTTTTTCGGCAGTATCCGCGCCAAGGGATAGCCGAGCAGCCCCATCACCGCGGCCTCGCCCAGCCCCACCTGAGCGGCATTGAGCGCGAACACACCGGGGTGGGCAAGCATGCTCACGCCGTTATAAGCCTCGGTTATCACCGCGCCGACGATGAGCGCGTTGAACACGACCGGCATCGCGCAGCCCAGCGCCGCCGTGGCGCGCGTGCGCGCCCTTTTCCCGGCGGCGGCGGTGCACAGCCCCGCCGCGAGCGTGGCAAGCGAGCCGAACACAATGTCAAAGATGTTGCCGGTCAGAAGATTTGCGATGCAGCAGCCCGCCGCAAGCCCCCACGCCGTGCCGGGGATGAAATACGGCATTATGCACAGCGCCTCCGATATGCGCAGCTGCACCGCGCCGTAGCTGATCGGCGCGAGGGCAAGCGTCAGCACGGCGTAGGCCGCGCCTATCACGGCGGCGGCGGCGAGAGTGCGTGTGTTGGTTTTCATGCCTGCGCCCCGTCTTTCCCGCCCGCATCGTCGGCCTGCGCGGCGTCGGCAAGCTCCGCCGCGACGGCCTCGCGCCGCCTCAGCGAAAACTCGCACCCGCAATAAAGCTGTCTGTATATCCCGTGCTTTTCGCTCAGCTCGACCGAGCGGTTCTCGCCGTCGCGCTTTTTGAAGTCGCTCGGCAGCCACTGCACGCCCATCGCGCGCCCCAGCTCTTCGCCGAGGGCGTTTATAAGCTCGGCGTCCTTGTGGCGCGACACGGTCAGCGTCGAGCAGAAATAGTCAAACCCATAGTGCTTGCAAAGCCGCGCGCATTCCATCAGGCGCAGACGGAAGCATGCCTCACAGCGCTTGCCGCCCTCCGGCTCGTTTTCAAGCCCCTTTATGCGCGCGTAATAATCCTCGCTTTTCCACGGCTCTGCCAGTATGCTCACGCGGTCGGCCAGCCCCATTTTTTCTATTATCTCCGCCTGCGCGCGAAAGCGGCGGTCAAACTCCTCATGCGGGAAGAGGTTGGGGTTATACCACAGCAGCGTCACGTCGAAATACTGTGTCAAATATTCCAGCACCGAGCTTGAACACGGCCCGCAGCAGCTGTGCAGCAGCACACGCGGCCGCTTTTTGCCGCGCTTTTGGATTATCCTGTCAAGCTCTTTTTGATAGTTTCTCTTGTTCATATCCGTCATTGTATCATATCCGCACAAAAAAATCCACACATTAAGCAAAATAAAGCAACTATACAAAAATTCTTGCCATCGCGCGCGGCGTGGGATATAATTTAGCAAAAAGATTCGGGAGGGTCACGCCATGGACACGCGCACCAGCAAGCAGAATTATTATCTTGACATTGCCGACGCCGTTTTGGAGCGCTCAACCTGCCTCCGGCGCAAATACGGGGCCATCATCGTCAGAAGCGACGAAATCATCTCCACGGGGTATAACGGCGCGCCGCGCGGCCGCCGCAATTGCAGTGACCTCGGCGGGTGCACGCGCGAATCGCTGCACATTCCGTCGGGCGAAAGATATGAGCTTTGCCGCAGTGTCCACGCCGAGGCAAACGCAATCATCTCCGCCTCCCGCCGCGACATGATAGGCTCAACTCTCTATCTCGTCGGGCGCGACGCGCGCACGAACGAGCTTTTGTCCGAGGCGTCAAGCTGCTCGATGTGCAAAAGGCAGATTATAAACGCGGGGATTGAGCGCGTGGTCGTGCGCGTCACGCCCACGGAGTACCGCACCGTGATGGTCAGCGACTGGATAGAAAACGACGACTCGATTTTCACGCTTGTTTAATAGTTTTAATAATAATATAGATCGCTCAAAGGGGAGCGACGAACAAACCGGCAAGAGCAATCGTCGCTCCCCCCCCACAAAAAAAACAACGACCCGCTGTATTTCATCCTTACAGCAGGGTCGTTTTATCTTTGCGTCGGTGCGGGCGTGACCCCGCATCGACGTTTTTTCTTGGTCTGCCGCTTCGGTGTTGCTCCACGGTGGGCAGTAACCGTTTTAATATACATGTATTGCGTCAACCGCAAGCCCTTTGTTGGCTTGTCTGCTGATGAGTGAACTATACACCCCAAACTTGAAATTCAAATGAAAAAACGATTAGCAATTTGTTAATTTGCCGCTTCGATGTTGTCCTCGGCCGCGCCGAGGACAACGGCGTATACGCTCTCTTTCAGCTTCATCATCTGCTCGCGCGTAACAAGGGCGACGCTCTCCCCGTCCATCTCGGCAAGCCACGTAAACCGCACATTGCCACCTTAACAACACAGAAAAAAGGATTGCCGCCTTGTTTGCGGCAATCCCTTTTTTCTATGCTGACGGGAGTTTAACCCCTGTCAGCCGGCAATTATCGAGTGATTTTTGTCTTTTGAGGTGCAGATGGGCTGTCGCCCATCAAGACGAAAAGGGCAAAAAGTGCCGATAAGGGACGCTGGCAGGCGATAGGTGTTCGACTCCCGTCAGCTATATTCTCTCATTCCCCCGGCGGCGGCACTTCGCGGCAGGTGAAGAGGATAATCTGCCGCTCGCGGGCAAGCTCGCGCAGGAGCTTCATGGCCTCGGTCAGGCGCGTTTCGTCCAGATTCACAAGCGCGTCGTCGATTATCAGCGGGCAAGGCTCGCCCGCGGGCATGGCCAGCTCGCACACGGCCAGACGCACCGCCAGATACATCAAGTCCAGCGTCCCCGCGCTCAGATATTCCGCCTCGCGCGGCACGGTGTCCTCATTGGTCTTGGCGCGGGCGGAAAAGTCGCGGTTGAGGAACACATCCGTGTACCGCCCGCCCGTCATGAACGACATATACTCCGCCGCGAGCTTGCCCAGCCGGGGCGAAAAGCGCCCCTGAAGCTCGCTGTCGGCACTGCGGAGCGTGTCCACGGCGAGGGTGATGGCGTCGTACTCGTCGCATATCTCGTCATACTCGCTCTCCATGCTTTTCAGCTCGCTTGCCAGCACCACCGGGTCACCCACGGCGGCCAGCCGCGCGCGGCGCGCGGCAATGCTCGCGGATAGTTTTTCCGCGCTCTCCCGCGCCGTGGCAAGCTCGCGGCTCAGCCGCGCGGCCTCGCTCGTGCCGGAGGTGAAGTCCAGCTCGCCGAGGGTGCTCTGCTCCAGCTCGTCCTGCCGCGCGCGGGCGCGCTCATACTCGCCGCGCGCCGCCATTTCCCGCTCGCGCGCCGCGTCTAGCGCGTCGCAATAATCGCGCTGCGTTTCCAGCGCGCGGCGAATGTCCGAGGCCGAGCGTGCGTTGTATTCGTCCAAAATCCGGTGCCGCTCGCCCAATGCGTCGGCCGCCGCGCGGCGCAAGCGCGCATAGCGCATCAAAAGCACAACCGCCGCCACGCCGAATATCGCCGCGCCTATCATGGGCAATATCGTCTGCATTTGGGTATACAGCGCGGCGCACACCACCGCCGCGGCGAAAAGCGCAATGGCGAGCCACGGCGTGGGCTTATTTTTGCCCGCGCGCTTGAGCGCGTCCAGCCGCTGCAAATCGTCATGCGCGCTCGCCTCCGCCTCGTCGGCGCTCATCGCGCCGAAGGGCGCAGAGCGCAAATCGTCCTTGGCCTGTGCAAGCGCGTCCAAGGCCGCGTCGTGCGCCTCGGCGGCGGCTTTCAGCTCGGCGCGCCCCGCGCCGAGTCGGTCAAGCGCCTCGCGCCGTTGGCGCTTGCGGCTTTCGGTCACCGCGCTCTCCAGCTCGCGGCAGTGCGCCTGCTCGCGCTCAAGCTGCCCTTCCAGTGCGGCTATCTCCTCGGCGGCGGTGTCCAGCCCGTCGAGGGCGCGCGCGGCATCGTCCATGCGCGCCTCCAGCTCCGGAAGATAGCCGCGCCGGTTGAACCGCCGCTTGCGCTGCCACGCGCGCAGGGTCTCATCCGCCTCGGAAAACGAGGTCTGCTCCTCCCCGGTGGTGACAATCGCGCTTATTCTTTTTTCAAGCTCCGGGCTGCCCGTCACGGCCATTGTGCCCTGCGCAATGAACGCACTGCGGCAGAAAACATCCCGGCTCACGCCGGTCAAAAGCTCTCCGGCGTTCGCGCCGGTCACGCCCTCCACGGGCACGCCGCTGTCGGTGTAGGTTGCCGAAAACTCGCGCATCGGCGCGCCCTTGGCCTTGGTCGTGCGCGTGACGGTGATGTCGAAATTGTCGGCGGTCAGCTCCATGCTGCCCTCCATCGGCGCACCAGACCACGGTGCATAGCGGAGCTTGTCCGGCAAGTATCCGGCGCGCGTGCGCTCGGCGGAATCCACGCCGTAAAGCATCGCGCGGATGAACGCGCACCACGTGCTCTTGCCGCTTTCGTTGGGCGCGTAAATCACGTTCAGCCCCGGATGCAGCTTCAGCTTTTCGTTTTCCAGCTTGCCGAATGAGGCCGTCAGTGAGTTAATTTTCATGCCGCGCCACCTCCTCGCCGTTATCCAGCGCCGCAAGCCCCCAGCGCGCGGCCTGTTCGGCGCGCTCGCGCGTTTTCTCGTCGGGTGCTTCGTCGCACAGCTTTTTCAGCCTTGCCAAAAACAGCCCTCTCAGGCTGTCCTCGCCCGCGCGCTCCCACACGTCGCGGCGCAAGCGCGTCCTGTCGCGCACATCCAGCTCGAAGAAAAGCTCCTCCAGGCTCTCGTGAAGGCGCGCCACGTCGGGCACGGTGTCCGTTTCGCCCGTGAGCGTAATGCGGTAAATATCGCGCACGGTGTCATCCGGCAAGGCCGAATGCACCGCGAGCCGCGCGTCCGCCCCCGTCACGTCAACGCTCATGCTCTCATAGCGCCGCGCGGCGATAACCACGGGGTGCACCTCGCACTCGTCCGCGCCCAGCTCCACTATATAAATATGCTTCTCGCCCGTCTCGTCGAAGCCGCGCCCCTCCGGGCAGCCCGGCCAAGCGTACCACGTCCGACCCGCGCGGCGAAGCCCGCTCTCCTTGTGCACATGCCCCAGCGCGGCATAATCCATGCCGGACGCGGCCAAATCCGCCTCGCTTATCGCGTTGTACTTCGACTCTCCCGCGCACACCTCGCCGTGCATGCACAGGATGTTTATAATCCCGTCCTCGCGCGGCGCGGCAAAACCGCGCAGCAGCGGCGCGCTGTGCCCGTCGGTGAACGCCGCGCCGTAAACGCGCGCGCCGATATCGCCGAGCTCCACGCACTCGATGTCGCCCGAGGTGAACACATGCACGTTCCCCGGCATTTCGTTTTTCAGATACGGCGAGCGCAGCGACACATAGTCGTGGTTGCCCGGCGCGATGAACACCGGCGCGCCGCAGCCCTGCAAGCTCTGCGCCAGCTCCTCGGCCGTTTCGGAATATGCGCCGGTGCTGTCGAGCAGGTCACCGGCGAGGAGCACCGCGTCGACCTTTTCCCGCCGCGCGGTCTCCGCCAGCGCGGATAAAAGCCGCCTTTGCTCGCCGCGCCGTATCGCGGCCTTGCCCCGGCTCAAGCCCTCAAAGGGCGAGTCAAGGTGCAAATCCGCCGCGTGTAAAAGCTTGATTTTCCCGCTCATCGCACTCTCACCGCCTCCGCCTTGACGCAGCGGCCGCTCTCCGTGTCGATTTCAAATATGCAGCCCTCCATGGCGCACGCGCCCTTGGCCGACTCATAGCGGCGCGGCGGGTCGCCCATGAACTTGCCGATGCTCTGCTCCGGGTCGATGCCGAGCACAGAGTTTATCGGCCCTGTCATGCCGAGGTCGGTGATGTATCCCGTCCCCTGCGGCAGAACGGCGGCGTCCGAGGTCTGCACATGCGTGTGCGTGCCCCACACGGCGCTGGCGCGCCCGTCGAGGAGATAGCCCATGGCGCGCTTTTCGCTCGTGCCTTCGGCGTGAAAGTCCACAAGGATTATTTTTTCCTTTATCTCCGCCATGTACCCGTCGGCAATGACGAAGGGGTTGTCGGTGTTGGTGTCGAGCGTGAAGCGGCCGAGCAGATTCAGCACGCACACATCGCCGAACGGCGTGGAAAACACGTCAATCCCCCGTCCGGGGCACTGCGGGCCGAAGTTGGCCGGGCGCAGTATCCGCCGCCGCTCGGCGAGATAGGGGCGCAGCTCCGTGCGCGTCCAGGTGTGGTTGCCCAGCGTCACCACGTCCGCCCCGGCGCGGAAAAGCGCGTCCGCCTGCTTGGGCGTGATGCCCACGACGTTGGTGTTCTCCCCGTTTATCACGGTGAACGCGATGTTGTTTTCTTTTTTGAAATCCTTGAGCCGCAGATTGAGAAAATCCAGCCCCGGCTCGCCGCAGACATCGCCCACGGCCAAAATTTTGACTGTCATTGTCATACCCTCCGTCGTCGGGGAATCGGTTTTTATTATTTATTGTCCCCATTGTACCACAAATTACATGGCTTGGGCAATGCAAATTCACGCCGTTTCGGCCGATTATTGCGCATAATATAATCACGTCGGCAAATCCCCGGCGAAGAAAGCGAAAGGATGTTGATTCATGAACAAGAAAAACTTTTATGTCGGCATGGGCATGGGGCTGCTCGTCGGCTCGTGCGCCGCGCTCGTGACGCACCCGAAAAAGCCCCACTGCGTCAAAAGCATGCTCGGCAAAACCCTCAAAACCATGGGCGAAATCGCAGACTCCGTCTCCGACGCCATGGGCTGGTAAGCGCGTTTTACGCAGGCAGAAAAATCACGCCTGGCTCAAAGTTCAAAAAGCCCGGTTTGTCCTTCGGACAAACCGGGCTTTTCATGGCACGCCGTAAGGGATTCGAACCCCTGACCTTCTGGTCCGTAGCCAGACGCTCTATCCAGCTGAGCTAACGGCGCATGTCTCATTCGAGAGCTTAGTTATATTAGCACAGCCAAAAGAAAAATGCAAGGGGTTTTTTAATAATTTTTGCGCGAAAGGCAAAAATTATTTTTCCCATCCGCCCCGCCGAGCAGAATATGCCCACCTCAGCCCACTTATCGGCAAGCTTTTGCTTCACTTATTTCCCGTCTCACAGCAAATAATCTCATTTTCCGGTTGACAAACTGGTTTATTTTATTGTATAATTCGCAATTGACGGCGTTTTGCGCTGTCTGATAAATTTATCAACTGCTTCGGCCGCAAGGTCGATGTTGAGTATCAACCCGAAAGGAGTGCCAGAAATGTTAAGAACCTACCAGCCCAAGAAGCGTCAGCGCAAGAAAGAGCACGGCTTC
>CAZXVA010000054.1:0-11910 GCA_964644305.1 uncultured Oscillospiraceae bacterium | reverse complement strand
ATGTTACCATATTCGCGGTACATAGTGCCCCTAGAGCACTGCACAACGGCAGGCGTAAGCGAGCATCCAAATCTTTGATTTGGTCTATGCGAGCTTATACCGCGAGGCGGTAGTTAGCTCATCATCTCCTTTTGAAAGGGGGTGGAGCGTATGCGACTTACGATAACGCTGACATTACGCTGGTTAATGTTCCAGTTTGTTGTACGTAGCAGAAACCGCCACTCGGGCAAGTGACGGTTTCTAAGTTATTTAGTTTCCCAACTTCTCTGAGCTAACCGCTTGTCGCAGTGCTCTTTGTATTTGCATTATACCCCCCGCGCAGTGCTTTTGTCAAGTGCTGTGCGGGGGTTTTCGTTTGGTGTTCTGTTCAAGATTGGGGTTGATTTCAGCCGGGGGTAAACCCCGACCGCGCCTTGCGGCGCGGCGTTCCCCTCAGTCAGCGGCTACGCCGCTGACAGCTCCCCTTGGCACCCAAGGGGAGCCTTTGGGGCGTGATTTTTCTCTTGGTGTCCTATTTTACACCGCATGTATTCGCGGTGCATACCGGCGGGAGGTAGGTTGCCTTCCCAACAAATAAACTTTGGATATAAGTTCTGTTTTTACTGCGATTATACTCCGAAATGCGCACATTCCCCCAATTAAAAGTGCGGAATTTCGTTCACATCTTGGCTCCCCTTGGGCATCAAGGGGAGCTGTCGCCGCTCTGCGGCGACTGAGGGGATCGCCCGTGCCGCCAAGGGCGGCGCGGTCTGCCTTTTGCACCGTTCTCGGCATTGCGCCAATCCCAATTAGAGCACCACGCCTCCACGCCCTGCCCTTGGCTCTCTCTCAGAGAGAGCTGTCAGCCGCAAGGCTGACTGAGAGAGTCACCCCGTGCCGCCACAAGGCGGCGCGGTCTGCCTTAATCATCGGTGCCGGGTGCAGGCTGTGGCGCATTATCCCCTTTATTCAATCTCCATCCTCACGCTGCCGCTTGTGGTGGAGATGCGGCACTCGCCGCCGACGGTGTTGGTCGGCACGTCGACTGAGCCGCTGACCGAGTGCGCATCAAAGGCTTTGGGCGTGAGGAGTGTGCCGCGCACGCTGCCGCTTGTGGTGGAGATATTCAGATGCCGTGCATCGCAGGAGCTGAGCTCCACCGAGCCGCTGGAGGTCTTGACGGTCATATCATCGTCGGCAATGCCGTTTTTGACGTGGATGCTGCCGCTTGTGGTTTTGGCGGCGAGCTCGCTGCAGGCAAAGTCCGTCAGGTGGACGCCGCCGCTTGACGCCTCGACGGCGGCTTCGCCCCCGACGTTCACGCCCTCGGCGTGAATGCCGCCGCTCGTTGAAGTGAGCGCAAGCTCGCCGCAGTTGGACGCTGTGACGCGAATTGAGCCGCCGGTCGTGTCGAGCTTGAGCCTGACGGCGGAGACGTCGCGCGCGGTGATTTTGCCGCTTGAGGTCATGGCGTGCACGGCGTCGTATTCCCGCTTGGGCAGATATATAGTCAGCTTTTGTCATGTCAAATCACCCGCGTAATTCATAATGACCAATGCGTAACGCGCGATACACTAAATAGATCAAGATGTCAAGAGCAAAAGAACACGGGAGAACAGATATCTGCATACATATATAATAATCGCGCGGGAGCAGCCCCGCGCGATCAGTCGCTGATTTGTGTGGTTCAGCAGCCCGGTTTGCCGAGCATGCGGAACATGTTTTTCTTGTAGGCCTCGACGCCCGGCTGGTTGAACGGGTTGACGCCGGACATGTACCCGGAGATGGCGCAGGCCATCTCGAAAAAGCACACGAGCGAGGCAAAGCCCTCTTCGTCGCGTTTGTCGACCTCAATGAGGATGTTGGGCACGCCGCCGGAGATGTGCGCCTCTTTGACGGCCTCAGACACGGTGGCGCTGATGTCGGTCAAATCGCGCCCGGCGAGGTAGTTCAGCCCGTCGGCATCGTCCTCTTCAAAGGGGACGGTGTAGCTGTTGTGCGAGCGCTTGAAGCGCACCACGGTCTCCATCATCGCGCGCGGGCCGTCCTGAATGTACTGCCCCATGGAGTGCAGATCGGCGGTGTATTCGACGGAGGCGGGGAAGATGCCGATGCCGTTTTTGCCTTCGCTCTCGCCGAAAAGCTGTTTCCACCACTCGGCCATGAAGCGGAAGCTCGGCTCATAGCAGGCGAAAACCTCGATGTTGTGCCCGTTTTTGTAAAGACGCTGGCGCGCGGCGGCGTACTGCCACGCGGGGTTGTCGACACCACGGTCGTCGAGCTTGGAAAACTCTTCAATCGCCGTGTCGATTATCTTGCGCACGTCGATCCCGGCCACGGCCATCGGCAGAAGGCCGACGGCGGAGAGGACGCTGTACCGCCCGCCGACATCGTCGGGCACGACAAAGGTCTCCCAGCCGAACTCGTCGCCCAGCTCTTTGAGAACGCCCTTGTGCGCGTCGGTGGTCTCGAAAATGTGCTCATTTGCTTTGTCGCCGTACTTTTTCTGCAAAAGCTCGCGGAAAATGCGGAACGCGATGGCCGGCTCCAGCGTCGTGCCGGACTTGGAGATGACGTTCACGTCAAAGTCCACGTCGCCCAAAAGCTCAATGGTGTTGCACAGCGCGTCGGCGGAGATGCCGTTGCCGACAAAGAAAATGCGCGGGTCGTCCTTGCCGGGGATGGGCTTGAGCAGCTCGATTGCGCCGCGCGCGCCGAGGTAAGACCCGCCTATGCCGATGACGACGAGCGCCTTGGAGCGGGAGCGAATCTTGTTGGCGGTGGAGATTATTTTGTTGAGCTCATAGTCCTTTATGCGCCGGGGCAAATCCAGCCAGCCCGTGAACTCGCTGCCGGGGCCGGACTTGTTGAGAAGCGTTTCATAGGCTTTTTCGGCGGCCTCATAATCCGGGCCGTTGCCCAGAAAACCGGCGGCGCCGGAGAGATCTACTTTAACCATGATTCTGTCTCCTTTTATCTTTGTCAAAGAATTGTTATTGTTGTGAACAGAATCTATTATATACGATTCTCGGCGTATTTCAACCGCGAATTTCGCCGTTTTCGGTGTGCAAAACGCCGAAAATCACAGCCCCAGCATCCCGCCGCCGATAAGCCCCAGCATTCCCGGATAGCCCAATCTCTCCACGTCCGCCCCGGCCAGCACCGGCACGGACGCAATCGCCTCGCCCCCGGCCGAAACGCGCAGCGTGCCGAGCCTATCCCCGCGCCTGACGGGCGCGGGGACGGAGGGGGCAATGTCAAGGCTGTATTCCACCGCCGCGCCCGTTTTTTTGACAAGGGCATATTCGTCCCCGCCGAACACGGCGGGCACGAACTCCCGCCGCCCCAGCTCCACGCGCACTTCGGGCAGGGCGGTGTCCCCGCGCAGCGAGCACAGCGCGCAGTTTGCAAACGCGAAATCCAGCATGGCCGCGGCGTCGGCATTGCGCGCCTCAGCAGTCGCCGCGCCCAGCACCACCGCGATGTATTCCACGCCCTCCCGCTCGGCCGTGGCGGAAATGCAGTATTTCGCGGCTTCGGTGTACCCGGTTTTCAGCCCGGTGCAGCCGGGGTAATAGTACACCAGGCGGTTTGTGCTGCTCAGTCCGAACTCGCCGCCGCGTATGGAATCCATCCATATCGTGGTGTAGTCCTTGATGAATTCATGCTTCAACAGCTCGCGGCTGAGCATGGCCACGTCGTAGGCGCTGGTGTAATGCTCCGCGCCCTCGAAAAGGCCGGTGCAGTTGGCGTAATGCGTGTCGCTCAGCCCCAGCGCCTCGGCGCGCTCGTTCATGCGGCGCACAAACGCGTCCTCGCTGCCGCTCAGGTGCTCCGCCATCGCCACGGCGCAGTCGTTTGCCGACACCACCGCAATGCATTTGAGCATTTCCCTCACGCTCATTTTTTCACCCTCGGACAAATACACACAGCTCCCGCCGAAGCCCGCGGCGCGGGCGCTGGCCGTGACAATGTCGTCGGGCGAAATGCGTCCGGAGTCAATGTCCTCGGCGATGAGCAGCATGGTCATCAGCTTTGTCACGCTTGCGCTTGCTCGCCGCTCATGCGCGGCCTTTTCGTAAATAATTTCACCCGTCTCGCGCTCTGTCAGCACCGCCGACGGCGCACCGACCGAGGGCATTGCGCCCGATGCAAACCCCGGCGCGGCATACGCCGCCGGGGCGGCGCACAGCAGCGCGCACACTGTAATAACTCCCGCAATAAACCGCTTCAATGGCCTCAACCTCGTTTCAAACCAATCTTGTTTGAAACTATGACACAAATAGTTACAATATGCTTTGGTTTACAATTTCAGCTCAAATTCGACGCGCGAAAATGAATATGTGAATAATCCGTGAAACACTTAACACGTAAAATCAATATGTTTTCAACATTTTCAACAGGGTTTTCAACAGCGCGATGTGAATAAAACCCGTATAAACCCCACAATCAGGTTGACATAACGCAAATTATTTTTGGAAACGCTTTATTACGATTGTGACGCAAAAAATTAACAAAGAAGCTTGTTGACTGTCACGGCGGGGGATAGTAAAATAAAAGGTATGAAATGTGCTGAGAAAAGGAGGGCGCGGCTTATGAAGCGTGGCTTCAGATGGGACAAGAAGTATCTCCATTGGGGGATAACGGCGTTTTGCGTCATCGCATGCGCGATAGTGTTTTACATGGCGCTCAACTATATTTCCCTTGTGTGGCAGGGGCTGAAAACGCTGGTGAATATATTGAGCCCGTTTTTGTGGGGGCTTGTGATAACCTATCTCATGCTGCCGTGCATGTCGGCGCTTGAAAGGGGCGTGTTCGCGCCGCTGGGCAAGCGGATTTACAAGAATAACGCCAAGCACAGCGGGGAAAAGCTCGCGCGCGGCCTTGCGGTGCTGCTCACGGAGATAATATTGCTTCTGATTCTCGCGGCCTTGGTTTATCTCATCATTCCCCAGCTTTATCAAAGCTTGGAGACCATGGTCAAAAACAGCAATTATTATATATCCAACGCCAGCCTTTGGGTCGAGCGGCTTTTGAGCGATTACCCGGCGGTTGAGGAATACGTCATGCAGGCCATCGGCAGCGTGAACGATGAACTTGTCAAATGGATTCAAACCACGCTTCTGCCCGAACTCGGCAGCTTAGTGGCAAACGTGACGACGGGGGTATATTATGTCGTCATGGCGGTATATAACCTCATCATCGGCATCATCGTGTCGGTTTATATCCTCGCCAATCACGAGGTGTTCTCCGCCAATGCCAAGCGCTGGCTGTACAGCATTTTCTCCGTCGATACCGCGCACAAAATCCGCCGCGCGCTTGCATTCACGGACAAAACCTTCTCCGGCTTTATAAACGGCAAGCTCCTCGACTCGGCCATCATCGGGCTTATCTGCTATATCGGATGCGCGCTGTTGGACATGCCGTATGCCCTCTTGGTGAGCGTGATTGTCGGCGTGACGAACGTGATTCCGTTTTTCGGCCCGTTCATCGGCGCGGTGCCGAGCGCGCTTATCATTCTCCTTGTCGACCCTGTCAAATGCCTCATCTTCGTGGTGTTCATCATAATCCTGCAGCAGCTTGACGGCAATGTCATCGGGCCGAAAATCCTCGGCAGCTCCATCGGCATCAACGGCTTTTGGGTCATGTTTTCCATCATTCTCGGCGGCGGCTTGTTCGGCTTCTGGGGAATGCTGCTTGGCGTGCCGGTGTTCGTGGTCATCTACACGGCCATCAACTCCCTCATCGACAAAAAGCTCAAAAAAAGCGATCTCCCGTGGGAGACCGCAGATTATATAGACCTTGATTACATCGACCCCGTCACCTACGCGCCGGTGAAAAAATCCACCGGGCACGAGGACGACGAGGAGACGGACACGGAATAATCACCGGTGGCGGAGGGTGTCGTGCGCCTCTTTCAGCGCGGCGCACAGCGCCTGAACGTCGTCCTCGGTGGTGAAGCGCGAAAGCCCGATGCGAAGCGCCCCGTCAATGTCGCGCGGCGACATGCCGATTGCCTCCAGCACGTGACTGCGCGCGCCCTTTTTGCAGGCGGAGCTTTTGGAAACGTACACCTCGCGCGCCTCCAGCGCGTTCATCAGCACCTCACTGCGCCAGCCGGGCAGTGAAATGCTGAGTATATGCGCCGAGGGGGTGTCGAGATATTTAAGCTTCGGGATATCGCGCTCAAGGCGCGCGATAATCTCCGCCTTTTGCGCCTGCATGCGCGGCAGGGCCTCCGGCATGGCGAGCCGCGCCGCCTCCGCCGCCGCGCCGAGCGCGGCTATGGCGGGCATGGCCTCCGTGCCCGCACGGCGGGCATTTTCCTGCGAGCCGCCGCATATAAACGGCTTCAAGCGCAGTCCGTTTTTTATGTACAGCGCGCCGATGCCCTTGGGCGCGTGAATTTTGTGCCCGCTTATGCTTATCATGTCCGCGCCGAGAGTGTGCGGCGTGAACGGCATTTTCATGAACGCCTGAACCGCGTCCGTGTGCAAAAGCGCGGCGGACTTCGCCTCGCGCAGCACGCGCGACACCCCTGCAATATCCGTCACCGCGCCCGTTTCGTTGTTGACCAACATCAAAGAAACGAGTATAGTATCATCACGCAGTGCGTTCTTCACGTCCTCGGGGCGTATCGCGCCCGTTGAATCGGGCTTGAGAAGCGTCACGTCGTACCCGCGGTGGGCAAGCTCGTCGAGCGCTTTGCGCACGGCGTCATGCTCGACGGCGGAGGATATGATGTGCTTGCCGCGCCGCTGCATGCTCTCCGCGCCGGAAAAGAGTGCCCAGTTGTCGCTCTCCGAGCCGCAAGAGGTGAAAACCAGCTCCTTCGCGTCACAGCCGAGGGCGCGCGCGGTCTGCTCGCGCGCGGTGTCGAGAAGCTTTTTGGCCTCTCTGCCCTTGGTGTGGGTTGAGCTTGGGTTGCCGTAAACGTTCGTCATGGCGTTCAGCGCGGCCTCGGCGGCCTCCGGGCACACGCGCGTCGTCGCGGAATTGTCAAAATAATGTTCCATAGCTATCACACTTCACTTGTAGAAATTGAGGATATCACGATGAAGTATATTATAACCACTCTCGGCTGCAAGGTCAACCAGTATGAAACTCAGGCGATGGAAACGCTGCTCGCCGAACGCGGGCATGAGCCTGCCGCCCCCGGCGAGACGGCGGACGCCGTCATCGTCAACACCTGCGCCGTCACGGCTGAAAGCGCGCGCAAATCCCGCCAGGCCATTCGCCGCCTGCGCGACGAAAACCCCGGCGCGGTGCTGGCCGTGTGCGGCTGTTACAGCCAGCTTGAGCCGGACGAGGCGGAAGACCTCGGCGCGCGCGTCATCTTCGGCGCGGCGGATCGCGGCAAGCTTGTCGAGGCCGTTGAGCGCGCCGTTGCTGAGGGCGAGGCTTGCCGCAATATCGACGAGCCGTTCAAGCGCCGCGCGATTGAGCATTTGCCGGCGGGCGCTGTGAGCGGGCGCACGCGCGCCATGCTGAAAATCCAGGACGGCTGTGTCAATTTCTGCACGTATTGCATTATACCCTACACCCGCGGCCGCCTGTGCTCACTGCCGATTGAAGACGCCGCGCGCGAGTGCGCGCGCTTAAACGCCGAGGGGTATCGCGAGCTTGTGCTCACGGGCATCGAGGTCGCGTCCTACGGGGTGGATTTGCCGGGCAAAGTGGATTTGGCGGACGTCATTCTCGCCTGTGCCGCCGCCGCGCCCGATACGCGCATTCGTTTGAGCTCATTGGAACCCACCGTCATCACCGAGGACTTTTGCCGCCGCCTTGCCGCGACGGGCAAGCTCTGCCGCCACTTCCATCTCTCGCTCCAATCCGGGTGCGACAAGACCCTCAAGGCCATGAACCGCAAGTATGACACCGCGCGCTTTTTCGCGGCCACCGAGCTTTTGCGGCAGTATTTCCCCGGCTGCGGCATCACCTGCGACCTCATCACGGGCTTCCCCGGCGAGGACGAGGCCGACCACGCCGCCACGCTGGAGTTCATCAAAAAGTGCGCCTTTTCGGACATGCACGTGTTCCCGTACTCCCGCCGCCCCGGCACACCGGCCGACAAGATGGACGGGCAGAATGCCCGCGCGGTGAAAGAACACCGCGCCAAAGAGGCGCGCGACATCGCGCACGAGATGAAGCTCGCGTTTTTGGATGAAAGCGTCGGCAAGACGCTGCCCGTGCTCTTTGAAACGCCGTGCGACGGCGGCTTTTCCGGCCACAGCGACACCTATGTGCTCGTGCGCGCCAAGGGCGACGATCTGCGCGGAAAAACCCTCAATGTCCGCGTCACCGCGCGCGACGGCGAGGAGCTTGTGGGCGAGATAGTTGAGGAGGCGTGATTATGAGCGAGCGCGTTTATAACTTTTCCGCAGGCCCCGGCGTCATGCCGGAGAGCGTCCTCGAAAGAGCGGGCGCGGAGATAATGAATTATAAGGGCAGCGGCATGTCCGTCATGGAGATGAGCCACCGCAGCACCGTTTTTCAAGAGATTTTCGACGAGACGAAGGCAAAGCTGAAAGCGCTGCTCAAAGTCCCGGATACGCACGAGGTGCTTTTTCTCCAAGGCGGGGCGACGCTGCAATTTGCCGCCATTCCCATGAACCTCATGCACTCCGGCACGGCGGATTACGCCGTCACGGGCAACTTCTCCTCCAAGGCCGCCCGCGAGGCGGCAAAGTACGGCGCTGTGCACATCGCCGCCGACACCGCCCCCACGGGGCATGACCGCATCCCCGCCCAAGCCGAGCTTCGGCTCAGCCCCCACGCCGATTATTTTTACTATTGCGCCAACAACACCATTTACGGCACCGAGTGGCATTATACCCCCAAGGCAAACGCGCCCTTGGTGTGCGACATGTCCTCCGACATTCTTTCAACGCCGATAAACGTGGCCGATTTCGGCCTCATCTACGCCGGGGCGCAAAAGAACATGGCGCCTGCGGGGCTCACGGTGGTGATAATCGACAAGCGCCTTGCCGGGCGCGAGATGCCGATCACCCCGGAGATAATGAGTTATAAAACCCTCATCGACAAGGACTCCATGCTCAATACGCCGCCCTGCTGGTGCATTTACATGCTCTCGCTCGTGCTCGACTGGGTGCGCGCCGAGGGCGGCCTTGAGGCGATGGACGCCCGCCGCCGTGAGCGCGCCGGGATAATCTACGATGTGCTGGATAACAGCCGCCTTTATATCCCCCACGCGCAAAAAGACGCGCGCAGCTTCATGAACGTCACGTTCAAAACCCCCTCGCCGGAGCTGGACGCGGAGTTTGTCAAGGGCGCGGCGGCGCGGGGCTTGGTCAACGTCAAGGGGCACAAGCTCGCCGGGGGCATGCGCGCGTCATTGTATAACGCCATGCCTATTGCCGGGGCAAAGGAGCTTGCCCGGTATATGAAAGAATTTGAGGTGCAGCATGTTTAAGATAAAAACCATGAACGCGATTTCCACCGTCGGGCTCAATACGCTTGAAAAGTTCGGCTGTGCCGTCGGCGCGGACGAGCCGCGCCCCGACGGCATGCTCATCCGCTCGGCGGACTTGCACGGCTATGACTTCAACCCCGAACTCCTCGCAATTGCGCGCGCCGGCGCGGGGTACAACAACATCCCCATCGACGACTGCGCCGAGCGGGGCATCGTCGTGTTCAACAGCCCCGGCGCGAATGCCGAGGCCGTCAAAGAGCAGGAGCTGTGCTCGCTCGTGATGGCCTCGCGCGATGTCTTGGGCGCGATTGACTGGGTCAAGTCCATTGCCGACAGGGGAGAGGAGATCCCCAAGCTCGTCGAAAAGGGCAAGTCCCGGTTTTCAGGGCCTGAGCTTTTGGGCAAAAGCCTCGGCGTGGTCGGCCTCGGCGCGGTGGGCGCGCTCGTTGCCAACATGGCGCTGGAGCTTGGCATGACGGTGTACGGGTATGACCCCTTCATGTCCGTCGCCGCCGCGTGGCAGCTCTCCCGCGAGGTCATCCGCTGTGAAAACATCGAGGATATTTATCGCAACAGCGATTATATCAGCATCAACGTCCCCTATACCGATGAAACCCACCACATGTTCAACGCCGACGCCTTTGCCAAAATGCGCTGCGGCGTCAGGATAGTCAACGAATCGCGCGCCGAGGTGGTGGACGACGTCGCCATGACGGCGGCGCTGGAGGAGGGCATAGTCGCCCGCTACGTCACGGACTTCCCCAACGAGACCATTTTGAAGGCCAAAAACGTCATTGCCATGCCTCATCTCGGCGCGGTCACCCCCGAAAGCGAGGATCGCTGCGCCGACATGGCCGCCAAAGAGCTTTATGATTATCTCTTAAACGGCAATATCAAAAACTCCGTCAACCTCCCGAATGCGTCGCTCTCGCGCATGGGCGTGTGCCGATTGTGCGTCATCCACCGCAACGTCCCCCGTATGCTCACGCGCATACTTGATTTCATAAGCGACAGAAACATAAACGTCGAGCACATGATCAACAAGCCGCGCGGCGAGTATGCCTACACCATCGTTGACCTCGGCGATGCCATTGACGCCGACGTGGCCGACGCCATTGCCGAAATGGCGGACGTTTTGCGCGTGCGCGTTCTGCGCTGAGGTGCGGGCATGACCGAAAAGCTTTATTATTCCGACTCTCATCTCTCCCGCTTCACCGCGCGCGTCGTCGACTGCCGCGAGGAAAAGGGCGGCTTTCGCGTCGCGCTGGACAAAACCGCGTTCTTCCCCGAAGGCGGGGGGCAATCCGCCGACACCGGGCGCATCGGCGCGGTGCGCGTCCTCGACGCGCATGAGCGCGGCGGCGTGGTCTGGCATTACACCGCCTCGCCCATCCCCGTGGGCGAGGAATGCGAGTGCGAAATCGACTTTGAACAGCGTTATCGCCGCATGCAAAACCACTCCGGCGAGCATATCGTCTCCGGCATCACCCACGCCCTGCACGGGGCGGACAATGTCGGCTTTCACATGGGCGCGGAGTGCATGACCATCGACTTTGACAAAGAGCTGGACTGGGACGCGCTCATGGAAATCGAGCGCCGCGCCAACGAGGCCGTGCGCGAAAATTTGCCCATCAAGGCCACATTCCCCGACGATGCCGCGCTCAAAACACTTAATTATCGCAGCAAGCTTGAGCTGACGGAAAATGTCCGCATTGTCGAGATTCCGGGCATTGACCTTTGCGCGTGCTGCGCCCCCCACGTGTCGCATACGGGCGAGGTCGGCCTTGTCAAAATCCTCGACGCCGTGCGCCATCGCGGCGGTGTGCGTGTCAGCCTCGTGTGCGGCATGGACGCGCTTGATACCGTCCGCGACATGCAAAAAAACGTCACCGACGCCGGGCGCTTGCTCAGCGCCAAGCGCGGCGAGGTCGCCGCCGCCGTTGAGCGCATCCTTGCGCAGGAGCAGGCGCTCAAAGCGCGCGTTGCCGCCCTCGGCATGGCGCACGCCCGCCGCCTTGCCGACAGCGAGCCGGCACGCGACGGGAACATCTGCGTTTTTGACGATATCCTCGACGAGAGTGCCCTGCGCGAGCTTGTCAATCTTCTTGCCGACAAATGCACCGGCTACGCCGCAGCCTTCTCCGGCGACGATGAGCGCGGCTATCGCTACATCATCGGCTCGCGCCACGTCGATTTGCGAAAGGCTTCGCGCGATATAAATGCGGGCATATCCGGCCGCGGCGGCGGCAAGCCCGAGATGATCGAAGGGCGTGCATCAAAGCCCGCCGACGAGATACGCGAGTTTGTCGAAAATAAACTCGATTAGACAAATCAGTCAAAATTGTATAACAATTTTCTCAAAAAAAGCCCCCGTTTTGGGGGCTTTTGCCGAAAACGCGATTGACAACATATTGACATTTTGATAAAATAAGCGCGCAAGGGTGGGCGCACTGCGCCCAAAAATGGAAACTAAATATGGAGGGTTATCTGTGAAAGAT
>CAZXVA010000053.1:0-12168 GCA_964644305.1 uncultured Oscillospiraceae bacterium | reverse complement strand
GCCGAGAGGGTACATCCAAAGGTTTTTCTTTTGGATTTTGAGCTCTTCGTCCATGAGTTTTCGTCCTTTCGCGTATTATCGCCGTAAGTGAGATTATTATACCATCATTCGCGCGCGTTCGCCACTGTATTTTTGCATTTTGCAAAATATTGCCGCGTCAGTTTCGCCACCGTACCGCCGAGGAGAATGAGCGAGACGAGATTCGGCACGGCCATCAGGGCGTTGAGCGTGTCGGACAGTTCCCACATCAGTGTCCCCGTGCTCACTGCGCCGAGATAGCACACAGCCGTGAACGCCGCCTTATATAAAACCGAGGCAACGCGACTGTCCCGCGTCAAATACGCCACACAGCACTCACCATAATAGCTCCAGCACAGCATGCTGGAGAGCGCGAACAAAATCACGCTCAGCTTTATAAGCTTGCCGCCGAGGCCGCCGTGCAATATCGCGTCAAAGGCAGCACCGGCCGCCGCCGTGCCGGACTCATACACCCCGCCCATATCCGCAACGCCCGACAAAAGCATTGCAAACGCGGTTATCGAGCATATCACCATCGTGTCCGCAAACACCTCGAAAATGCCCCACATCGCCTGCTCACACGGCTCGTCGGTGTCCGCCGCCGCATGCGCCATGGGCGCAGAACCAAGCCCCGCTTCGTTTGAAAACACCCCGCGCGAAACACCCAGCCTCATCGCGCCCAGCATTCCGCCGCCCACGGCGCGGACAGAAAACGCCTCTGAGATTATCCGCCCCAGCATTGCGGGCACGGCTTGGGCACGCACAATGATGATATACACCCCCGCGATGAGATATAGCCCCGACATCACCGGCACGAGCACACCTGTCACCGTGCCGACGCGCTTGATGCCGCCCAAGATGACAAGCCCCACTGCAAGCGCAATGAGCGCGCCCGTCACGCCCTGCGGCGCGCCGAAAAGCTCGCGCGCCGCTCCGGCGATTTCGCTGCCCTGCGCAATGTTGCCTATGCCAAAGCTCGCCCCCGCGCCGAAAAGCGCAAACGCGGTGGCAAGCGGCCGCATTTTGCGCCCCAAGCCGTCTTCAATATAATACATCGCCCCGCCGCGATAAGCGCCGTTCGGGCTTTTGCGCCGATAGTGCACGGCGAGGACGATTTCCACATATTTTGTGCACATGCCGAAAAAGGCGGACACCCACATCCAAAACACTGCCCCCGCGCCGCCCGCCATCACCGCGAGCGCAACGCCCGCAATGTTGCCCGTGCCGACCGTCCCGGCAAGCGCCGTGCTCATGGCCTGAAAAGGGGAGAGCGCCGCGCCGTTTTCCCGCGCGCGCCTCATGAAAAGCGCGCCGATTGTCTTTTCATAAACCATCCTCACGCGAAGCTGGACAAACCCGGTTTTTATGCTAAGGTACACTCCGACAAATGTGAAAAACGCCAGCATCACAGGCCCCCAAGCAAACGCGTTGACCGCCGCGTTTATCCTCGCCAAGCTCTCCATCGCAACACCCCCGCGTGAAAATAAGCCGGGGCACGTTGGTGTGCCCCGGCTCGTGCTGTATTGAGAATATGCGCCGCGCGCTATTTTATATACGCGATGTTACAGAGTATTCCGTTGCTGTATGCGCGGGTGTATGCGTCGTACTCGCGGCGGCTGATGTAATACCGCCGTCCCCATGAGGACACGGTGAGATAATCGCTGTCAATGGCCGTGACGGTCATATAATGCGCTTTGACCGCACCGATACGGCGATAATTCCCGTCCGGCAGGCGCGTATACAGCCCCAAGCGGTTATTCTGCCAAAAGCGCGGCATGTTCGGCCCCACGGCGATGATGACGGGCATGTCGTCATTCAGCATGCCTTCGATGCGCGGCCAAAGTTCGCTGTATTTCACGCCCCAGTATGCGCGCAGCGGCCACGAATGCGCGCGGAAGAAGAGATTCATCCCGCACACAAGCCCCAGCCCGTTTATGCCAAATGGCGGCGTCAGCGGGAAATATCGGCGGCAAAGCGCGCGCAATACGGCGTTATAATCGCCAAGCGGCACGGGCAGAACACGCCCGAAGTTTTCAAACTCGGCGCACTCACAGCCGACGCGAAAGCGATGCGCATATATGAAAAGATCCGCCGCCGCGACCACGCCGCAGCCGCATTTTTGAATCACCGCGCTCTCCGACAAAAGTTGACTCCCGCCGTAGGTCAACCGCCCGTTATCGTCCACCGCGCATATCGCGTGGCGCAGTCTGTGCTCAGCCATGCCGTCACCGCCTTTATAAACAAATTCACACCGACATTCTACCCTCGACGGGCAAAAAATGCAACATACAATTGACTAAACCACGCCCTGCGCATATAATACGAGGTATAAAGAAATCGCTAAGAAAGAGGGCGAATAAATGTCAGCCACACTTGATTTTTTGCGCACACAGGGCATTGACGAGGGCACAATCGCGCGTATAGAGGCGTTTCGCCGCGCAAATCCCGCGCCGGAGGCTCAGCAGCACCGCGTGCCGCGCCCGAAATATATGTACTACGGCGCGGAGGTTTGGCGCCGTGCACTCGCCGCGATACTCGCGGGGGAAAACCTGTTGCTGGTCGGCCCAAAGGCCACGGGCAAAAACGTGTTGGCTGAAAATCTCGCGGCTGTGTTCGGCCGCCCGCAGTGGGATATTTCATTTTATCTCAACACGGACGCGGCCTCGCTCATTGGGGCGGACACGTTCAAAAACGGCGAGGTCAGCCTCCGCCGCGGGCCGATTTATCAGTGCGCCGTCGAGGGCGGCTTCGGCGTTTTGGACGAAATCAACATGGCAAAAAACGAATCGCTGTCCGTTTTGCATGCCACGCTTGACTTCCGCCGGATAATCGACGTGCCGGGCTATGAGCGCATCGCGCTCGACCCATGCACGCGCTTCATCGCCACGATGAACTACGGTTACGCCGGGACGCGTGAGCTCAACGAGGCGCTTGCCTCGCGCTTTGTTGTCATCAACATGCCCGTCATCGCGCGGGAAAACCTTGAAAAATTGATGCTTTCGCAATATCCCACGCTGAAAGGCGAATATGCCCGCGAGCTTTCCGAGCTTTTTGACGAACTTCGCGTCAAGTGTTCCGGCGCCGAGATTTCCACCAAGGCGCTGGATCTGCGCGGCCTGATGGCCGCCGTCGGCCTGACGCGCGAGGGCTTGACACTCGATGAGGCGCTGGAGCTTGGCATCACGAACAAGAGCTTTGACGACTTTGAACGCGCCCTTGTTGCCGACGTCATTGCCGCGCGAATTCCCGAAGGGCTTGGCGCGCATGAGCTTTTCGCCGAGTAAGCCATGGTCACGATATCAGAGCTTCAGCAGAAGCGCGCCTTAAATATTATATGGAACTGCGCGGGAAGCTATGATTTTCAGCCGGATTTCAAGGCCTATGACAACGAGGGGCGTGCTGAGCTTTATTGGAACTGCATTATAGGCGCGGCGCGAAAGCATTATGATTACGCGCAGTTTGTCCCGCTCTTCCAAGCCTTTGAGCAATATGAGGACGGCGATGAATACGAGGCGCTTTTTTGGCTCGGCCTTGAAAATGCGGTTTTTCAAAAGGAGCTGCCAACGCGCCCGGCGCTCGCGCCACTGCGCATTAAATACGCCCGCGCCGCCGTCAAGGCGCTCGCCGGGCGGGATGATTACATGCTGTATGACGCGCTTGCCCACGCGCATTTTGCCCGCATCCTCGGCGATAAAGCGCCGCTGAACGGGTATGATGAAAAGCTGTTGACAGAGCTGGAATTCAGCCCGTACATGACGACGGAGGAAATAGTTTCACGCACGAATGAGCTTTTCACACGCTGGTTTCAAATCAACACCCAACGCCGCAAGAAAGAAAAACACAGCCTCATAACCCCGCTTGCCAAAAAGCGCGGCAAACGCCGCGCAAGCAGCACCGTGCGCAAGTTCGCCCTCGGCCTTGCGGAGCATCCGCAAAACGCTTACGGCGGCAGTGCGGCAGGGCAGGGGAGCAAGGAACTGAACACCAAGCTCACGGAATCCGAGCTTCGTGCTTTCATGGAGGCCAAATACGGCAAAAGCGCCTTCACCCCGCAGGAAACACGCGAGCTTGAAAAGGCTCTCTGCACCGGGCATCACGCGATGTGCCACATTCTCTTCACGCGCGGCGAGCGCGCGGACATAAGCCAAATTCAAAACGGCTTTGAGGCACTTTCCCGTCAGCGCGAGGCCGCGCAAATTGAGAAAAACCGAGCAGATTACGCGCGCCACACCGCGCAAAACCGCATTGCAATCGCAAAGCTGACGGACAAGATTCAAAACTCCGTCCTCATGCACCTGCACCCGTCGCCCGTCAAGGCAAATTCCGGGCGACTCAACGGCCTTTGGGCGTGGCGCGCCGCGACGCTCAACGAGGATAGGGTCTTTCTCAAATCCGAGCAGGACGAAATGGGCGCGCTCTCGGTTGACATTCTGCTTGACGCCTCCACCTCGCAGAAAAACCGCCAGGAAACGGTGTCTGCGCAGGGGTATATGATTGCGGAAAGCCTCACCCGTTGCGGCATCCCGTGCCGCGTGATGAGCTTTTGCTCCATGACGGGGTACACCGTTTTGCGCATTTTCCGTGATTACGACAAGCCGCGTGATAACGCCGCCATTTTCGAGTATGTTTCCAACGGCTGCAACCGCGACGGGCTTGCAATCGCCGCCGCACACCGCCTGATGAACGACACGCAGTATGAACACAAGCTGCTCATTATCCTCTCCGACGTCAAGCCCAATGACGTGGTGAAAATCCCGCCCAAAGCGGGCGGGGAGCCCGTGCCGTATGAAAATGACGCAGGGCTTACCGACTGTGCGCTCGAAGTGCGCCGCGCCCGCGCCGACGGCATATCCGTCGTGTGTGTTTTCACCGGGGAGGATGAGGATCTCAATTCAGCAAAGCTGGTTTATGGGCGCGATTTTGCGCGCATTCAATCGCTTGACATGCTCGCCGACACCGTCGGCAAGCTCATTCAAAACCAAATCAAGAACCTATAGCGCGTGAAAAGTCCCTCGGTGTTTTTGAACACCGAGGGGCTTTTGTGCAATTTGACAATAATGTGACAATATTTACTTGGCAAGAACCTTCTTGAGCTTGGCGTATCTGGGCAGGGAGTTTTCAAGTGGGAGAACAGGCTCGCCCTGAATGAGGGGGAGCACGTAATCAATAAACTCGTGCTTGAGGCCGTTGTGCTCGTCGTTTATCCACTCCAGAGGCACTTTCTTTTCATAGTTTGCCACGCCGGAGAGGGGAGCGAGCTTGTAAACGCACTTGTACTGCCCGTCGGACATGTCGCGCTCGAAGGCGACCATCTGACCCGTCACGCCGGAAACGGCGGCCTCAACGGCGGTCTTGCCGGCGGTGAAGGCTTCGTTGACGTCGGTCAGGGATGCAAGGTGCGCGCCACAGCGCTGCAAAAGGCTCAGCTCAATGCCGCGAACCTTCGCGCCGGTGTGGGCTTTCAGCTTTTCGGCCAGCATGACCGCGAGGCCGCCGAGCTGGGCATGGCCGAAGCCGTCGGTTGCGGAGGTCTTCGCCTCGGAGACAAAGCTGCCGTCGGCATAGTGGATGCCCTCGGAAACAGCCACGAGAACCTTGCCGTTTTTCTTATAAATCGCGTCAACATCGGCGATGAACTTGTCCATGTCGAAATCGGTTTCGGGCAGATAAATGAGATCCGGGCCGGAGCCGAATTCGCTTGCAAGCGCGGCGCTTGCGGCGAGCCAACCGGCGTGGCGACCCATTATCTCAACGACGGTGATCATGGGGCTGTCGTAAACGCGGGCGTCTTTGTTAATCTCCATGCAGGAGGTGGCGATATACTTGGCGGCGCTGGCAAAGCCGGGGCAGTGGTCAGTGCCGAAAAGGTCATTGTCAATGGTCTTGGGCACGCCCATCACGCGGCATTCATAGCCCACGGATTCCATGTAGCGGCTGATTTTGTTGCAAGTGTCCATGGAGTCGTTGCCGCCGTTATAGAAGAAGTAGCGCACGTTGTATTTCTTGAATATTTCGAGAATGCGCTTGTAATCGGTGTCGTCCTTTTCGGGGTCTGCGATTTTATAGCGGCAAGAGCCCAGCTCGGATGACGGCGTGTGCAGCAGCAGCTCCAGCTCCTTGGGGTCTTCCTCGTCCATGATGTACAGCTTATCATCAAGCACGCCCTTTATGCCGTGTGCCGCGCCGTAAACCTTGGTGATCTCCTCTGCGTCCAGTGCGGCGCGGATGACGCCGTATGCGCTGGCGTTGATGACCGCCGTGGGGCCGCCAGACTGGCCGAATATACACGCTCCGACAAGCTTGTTGCTCATTGTTTCTTTCCTCCGTTTAGCGTAAAAATTTTTGTGCTTTTGTTTAATGTGTGTATTGATTATATCCGTTAATGAGGATATAATATAAATGAGATTTTGTAAATGTGCTTTTTGTACAAAATTATCAATTCGTAAGGGAGATTTAAGAAAAATGCCACTGGTAACTACCAAAGAAATGTTTGAGAAGGCCTATAAGGGCGGTTACGCCATCGGCGCTTTCAATGTCAATAACATGGAAATCGTCCAGGGCATCACCGAGGCTGCCAAGGAAGTCAACGCCCCGTTGATTCTCCAGGTTTCCAAGGGTGCTCGCGCCTACGCCAACCATACTTACCTCATAAAGCTCGTTGAAGCCGCCGTTGCGGAGACCGGTCTGCCCATCGCACTCCATCTCGACCACGGCAGCGACTTTGAGCTTTGCAAGTCCTGCATCGACGGCGGCTTCACCTCCGTCATGATCGACGCTTCCTCCAAGTCCTTTGAGGACAACATCGCCATCACCCGCAAGGTCGTGGAATACGCCCATGATCACGGCGTCGTCGTCGAGGCCGAGCTGGGCACTCTCGCCGGCATTGAAGACGAGGTCAATGTCTCCGCCGAGGACAGCTCTTACACCCGCCCCGAAGACGTTCAGGAATTTGTCGAGCGCACCGGCTGTGACTCTCTCGCCATCGCCATCGGCACTTCCCACGGCGCATACAAGTTCAAGCCCGGCACCGATCCCAAGCTCCGCTTCGACATTCTCGAAGATGTTGAAAAGCGCCTGCCCGGCTTCCCGATCGTTCTGCACGGCTCTTCCTCCGTGCCCCAGGAATTCGTCAAGGTCATCAACGAAAACGGCGGCAACATGCCCGGCGCAATCGGCATCCCCGAAGAGCAGCTGCGCAAGGCCGCGTCCATGGCCGTTTGCAAAATCAACATCGACTCTGACCTACGTCTCGCAATGACCGCAAGCATCCGCAAGTACTTCAACGAGCACCCCGACCACTTCGACCCGCGCCAGTACCTCACGCCCGCCCGCGCCGCCATCAAGGACATGGTCAAGCACAAGATCATCGACGTCCTCGGCTGCGACGGCAAGGCCTGATCGCCAACAGCAATTAAATATTTTCAACCAGCAGGAGGTGGCATAATATGTTAAGCGCGAACAAACCGGCTCACACCGGGCGCGGCAGGGAAATGGGGTCTTATGACACTGTCCTGATAATCAGGCTTATCATCGCCTCGGTCATTTTTGCCGTGTCGCTTATCATCGGCACTCTGCCTGAGCTTGTGCGCCTCATTCTGCTTGTTGCCTCGGCCGGCATCGCGGGCTATGACATAGTCCGCGACGCCGTGGCCGACATTGCGGAGAGGGAGTTTTTTTCCACTCCGCTTATTGTTACCCTCGCCGCTGTCATTTCTTATGTGATTGACTACGCCGCCGAGGGCGCGGCGCTGATTATTCTTTATCAAATCGGCCTTATTCTCATCGCCTATGCCGAGGAACGCACGCGCCGCAACGCGCTGGAGCTTTTGGAGTATCACGACGAAACCGTGAAAAGCCGCATGACCGAGATCATTTTCCGTGACGACGCCGGTGCAATGAACATCGAAGACGTCATGGGCGGCAGTGCGGGCAAGATGCTCAAATACGCCGTTATATTCTCCGTTCTTTACGCCGTTGTCCTCCCCATAATCACCAATTACAGCGTGCGAACGTCCGTTCACCGCGCCATCACCATCATCCTCGTCGCCACGCCCATGTCAGTCGTGGTGTCGATGCCGCTGGCCGGTATCATCGGAATATGTCTGAGTGCGCGCCACGGCGTGTTTTTTGAAAGCTCGGCGCAGATGGAAACGGTGGGAGACACCGATATCGCCGTTTTCGACAACACGGGCGTTTTTTGCGAGGAGTGCCCGCGCATTGTCGGCATTTCGTCGGACATCATCGACAAGAAAACCTTTCTCACCTTTGCCGCGCATGCGCTGTATTATTCTGACCAGCCCGTCGCGCGCGCCGTCGCCGCCGTTTATTCCGATGAACACCGCTTGGAGCTGATTTCAAACTTTGTCGATATCCCCGGCTACGGCGTCGAGGTAGACATCGGCGGGGCGCATGTTGTGCTCGCCTCGCGTGAGCTGTTTGTCGGCCGCGGGGTCAAGTTGCCGACCGACAAAGAAGGCGAATTGCAAACCTTTTTCATGACCGTTGCCGACAGATACGTCGGCAAGCTGCAAATCGTATCCGCGCTCAACGAAAACGCCGCTGAGCTTGCCATCGGGCTGAAAGACGCGGGCGTGAGCCGCTGCGTCCTTTTGACCGAAGACGGCAACTCCGAAAGCCGCCGCATTGCCGAGGCCATGGATTTCAGCGAGGTTTACGGCGAGTGCGACCTTGAAAAGAAGCTGCGCATCGTGCAAGAGCTGAAAACCGGCGCAAAGGGCTCGGTCATGTTTGTTTATGCCTCCGGCGTCGAGGCGCACAGCGCGGCAGACATCGACGTGCGCATAAATCGCCGCGGCAAATTTGCCGACGTGCTTGTTGCGCCGGATTACACGGCGAATCTGCCGTTTGCGGTTCAGGTGTGCAAGCGTGTGCGCGAAATTGCGATTGAAAACGCGGTGTTTGCTTATGTGGTGAAGATGATCCTCGTTTTCCTCAGCATCATCGGCTATTGCAACGTGTGGTTTGCCATTTTCATCGACACCGCCGCCGCCATCGCCACAATTCTCAACACCATTCGCGTCACTCAAGAATCGCTCATAAGCGTTTTTCTCTACAAAACCGGCCAACGATAATCAAGACTGTTATTCCCCTGCGGATTTCCGCAGGGGATTTCGTTTTGTAAAATTTTTTTGCCGAAAAATGCAACGCACGGGGTGAAAAATACGTCTTATGAGGTGAACAGGTAAAAATCGCCGAAATCGGCAAAAGGAGGTCACCAATGGACGATGGCGGAATAATCGAGCTGTATTGGCAGCGAAACGGCGAGGCGATTGACGAGACGGACAAAAAATACGGCGCGCTGTGCCGCGCGCTGGCAAACAGAATCCTGGGCGATGCGCGCGACGGCGAGGAATGCGTGAACGACACGTATATGACCACGTGGCAGAGCATTCCCACGGCGCGGCCGGAAAAGCTCGCGGCATTTCTCGCCGCGATAACGCGCCGTCTGAGCATCGACGCTTTGCGCCGCCGTGGCGCGGCCAAGCGCGGCGCAGGGGAGGGGATGTGCGCCCATGACGAGCTTGCCGAAGCAGTGCCGTCAACTTGCGACGTCGAGCGCGAGGTCGAAATGCGCGCACTCAGTGAGGAGCTTGACCGCTTCCTCGACACGCTGAAAGCCGAAGACAGGGAAATGTTTGTGTGCCGTTACTGGCTGTGCGCCGATATCAAATCCATCGCGCGCCGCTTCAGTGCGAGCGAAAGCCGCGTCAAAAGCTCGCTCATGCGCACGCGAAACCGCCTCAGAGAGCATTTGAGCAAGGAGGGTTATATATGAACGCGCTGAACATAATGGACGCCCTGACGGACATATCGCCGAACAAGGTTCAAACGGCGCTTGAGCGCATGGGGTATATCCACGCGCCGCAAAAGCGCGCGGGGCAAATGGGGCGCAAGGCGAAGGTGCTGCTGCTTGCGGCGATGCTGGCGCTGCTGCTGGCCGCGTGTGGTTTTGCCGTCGGGCGCGCGATCAACAGCCCTCAACAGGCGTGGGCAGTCACTCAGCGCGAAATACAAACGCTCAAGGATATGGGCGCGCTCGCCGAAAACCTGCGTCTGCCCGATAAGGCGAGAAATATCTCCGAGCGGCCGGAGAATGACGGCCACATGCTCAATCCGAATTATTGGCACGGGCGCATATTCAAGCGCAGCTACAGTGTTCTGGCCTCAGACGAGGATTATTTGTTCCATTTGTTCGTCGACACCATGAGCGGCAAAATCACAAAGCTAAGCATTGAAGCAAGAGCCGACGAAAATGACGCGAAAGAGGCCACAGACGCTTGGGGCGGCTGTGAAATCAGCATGAATTATTATGAAATTGTGCCTGAAAACATCACTTTAGACGGGTTTTGCACACTTATGAACGAATATTGGGGCTTCAACGGCTACGAACTCGCCGCCACTGTGGAAGAGGAGTTTTACCATTATAACACCGACGTTCCGGATGGCGGCAAGCGGCTTACAGATTATGCAAACGAGCCGTACATCACAGTGTATTTTGAAGGAGACCAGCAGGGGGTGCCGATGTACATTGAGCTGTCGTCATATCAGCATCCGGGTGGAGGTATTTCACCGTCGGCACAAATCACGCAATCGGATAAAATGCTCAGTGTATTTCGCAAAAAAATATTATAATGTAATCGTTGAAACACAGCACGCAACAGCCTTGAAATCAAAAGAGCTTCAAGGCTGTTGATTTGCCGATCGATTATCATATAGTATACATAATTTACGCCACATTTTTGCACCCAAGCCTCGGACAGGAGAGGACAAAAACAGACAGCTTTTACCGCAGAAACAGCCAAAGACCAACTCACCGACTAAACGCAAACCCAACAATCCAGACCCTTAAGTTTTTGGCGACAGATTTACAACTTCGCATAATATCAATTTAGCGAAGTTTTGCTTGACTTTTTTAGGGGCGGGATTTATAATGTTGACATAATAGATTATATTATGTCAATAGCAGCAAAAAGCGGACAATACGCCATTTCTCGGCCTTTTCCGAGATGCACAGCCTTGAACTAATCGTTTTCTCGATTTCTTACGCTAATCTTTATAGAGGTTTATCTTATGAAGCTTGATTCAATTAACGACGCGCCCGACATTCTCATGGAGTTTCTCGAATATCACTCCACGGTTCGCGGGCATTCCGACAAAACCGTTTTTGCCTATTACACCGATTTGAAAATCCTGTTCAGATATTTGAAGCGTCGGCGTCATCTCGTCGCGCCCAATGTGCCGTTCAACAAGATTGACATCACGGACGTGGATTTGGATTTCATCAAGGCCGTGAAAATCGAAGAGCTTTATCGTTATCAAAGCTTTTCGCCCGAGTCCGACAGCTCCCTCTCGCCTGCCAGCCGCTGCCGCCGCACGTCGTCGGTCAAATCCTTTTTCAATTACCTCACGGTCAAGCGGCACTTGTTGGAAAAAGATGTTTGTCAAGAGCTGGATATGCCGAAGCGTCAGGCGTCCTTGCCGAAATACCTTGAAGAAGCCGAATGTGATCGACTTTTGAGCGTCTGCGAGGGCAAGTTTGAGTATCGGGATTACGCGATTTTGATGCTGTTCCTCTCGTGCGGCTTGCGCGTGTCGGAGCTGGTGTCGCTGAATCTGACGGACGTTTATGAGGATCATGTGCGCGTCCTCGGCAAGGGCAACAAAGAGCGTGTGGTGTTCTTTGCTGACGGCTGCCGCGAGGCGCTGGACGATTATCTCGCCGTGCGCGACAACGGCAAAATCCGCGACGAGGACAAAAACGCCCTGTTCATCAGCAGCGTCAACCGCCGCATTACCGCGCGCGGCGTTGAGCAAATGGTTGAGAAAAAGCTATTGATGGCGGGGCTGGATGCCTCGCGCTATTCCCCGCATAAGCTGCGCCACACGGCGGCCACACTCATGCTCAAAAACGGCGTAGACACCCGCGCGCTTCAAGAGGTTCTCGGTCACAGCAACCTCAACACCACGCAGATTTACACCCATTTGGACAATGCCCAGCTCCACGAGGCCGCCATGGCCAACCCCATCGGCCGCAAGAAAAAAGACGATATTCAATAAACGGCCAATCAAAACTTATATTATAATATATTAATAGTAACCCGGCCACAAATCGCAATAAAAACGCGATTT
>CAZXVA010000052.1:12555-12865 GCA_964644305.1 uncultured Oscillospiraceae bacterium | reverse complement strand
TCCCCTTGATGCGCAAGGGGAGCCTTGATGTTGACGGAATCTGCAACTTCTAACGAACAAATATGATTATCTTGGCGCGCAATCGCAGTATAGTCAGGACTTTTAACTCAAATTAGCCGTAGGGGCGGCAACCTGCCGCTCGCCTGTCTGAAACACGAAAACACACGATTTTCAATAGAACACCGAGTGACAAACGCGCGTCAAAGGCTTCCCCACCGGGGAAGCTGTCAGCGGCAAAGCCGCTGACTGATGAGGCCGCGCCGCAAGGCGCGGTAGGGTCTTACGCCGCACTTCGTCTACTTTAATTCAA
>CAZXVA010000052.1:0-12455 GCA_964644305.1 uncultured Oscillospiraceae bacterium | reverse complement strand
GGCTCGGCGCAAGCCGAGACTGTAGGGATCGCCCGCGCCGCAAGGCGCGGTAGGGTCTTACGCCGCACTTCGTCTACTTTAATTCAAATTAGAACACCAAGAGAAACGCCGTGAAATGGCTCCCCTTGGGCATCAAGGGGAGCTGGCTCGGCGCAAGCCGAGACTGTAGGGATCGCCCGCGCCGCAAGGCGCGGTAGGGCTTTAACGCCGCACTCTGTACTACTCCAATCACATTAAGAACGACACGCCCCTACGCCGTGACGGAGGGATTGGACGCGGAGCGGTTCTGATTTTGCATTGGTGAAAACCATAAGTGCGGCAACAATCCTTCAGTCAGCCTACGGCTGACAGCTTCCTTTGCACAAGGACGCCAAGGGTGAGGCGTTGGGACTTGCCGTTCTGATTTACGGATGGCTTTTCATGGAGAATGGCACAAAGGCGGCCTGCATCCACCGCATTCAGTCAAAACATCACACACGACACCCGCGCACGGAGGTGAGGGAGACGAAACGAATAATTGCACTGCTGGGGGCGGTGATGGCTGTACTTTGGCTCTCCCCTGCCGCTTGCGCCGACCGCGTGCTGGCGCGCCCCGGCGAGGCGCAGCATATTTACGCCGAGGCGGCGGATTATGAGGCTTATCGCGGGGATTTCTACCCCGGCGCAATGACCGCCGTTTCTCGCGAGGGCGACGATCTGCGCATGGAATTTGGCAACTCCCTCATCGTTCTGCGCGGCTTTTTCGCCACACGCGACGAACGGCGCGCCTTCACCTTTTCCGACGGCGCGAAAATCACCGCCGCCGACTTTGACGACAACGGGCGCTTCACCGGCGCGCTGACCAACGGTTACAGCGTGGCCAAGCGCAGAGACGCAACGAAAACGACGGACACGGCGATCAAAACGCGCGAGCTTGTGACCGTGACGAAGCGGCGCGGCTCGACAGAGACGCGCGACGCGGACGGCGCGGCGCTTTACGGCGCAACGCGCGCGAACGCGATCGCCGCGGCGGATGCGCGCGTGGAGCTCGGCTGTGACTGGGGCGCGGTGGAGTCCATGACCTTCACGCTGGAAGTCGACGATTCGAGCGAGATGACGCTCGTGCGCGAGAGCGTGACGTCCGCGAGCGGCGTGGTGGCATCCACCAACCGCCCGGCCACGGTGCACATTGCCGACGGGGCGACGCTCGTGCCCGTTGAGCGCGGGCGCGCGAGTGTGCGCTTTGAAAACTCACAGGGCGAGACACTGCAAACGCTGAGCGTCCGCGTGAAAGACGACGGCGGCGCGGCGGCACTTGAATGCCTGTGCCCGGAATGCGGCGAAAACCAAGGCGGCGCACTGCACCTGCTGCCCTGCGGGCACTACGACTGCGCCGTTGATGACGCGGCGGGGCACGTCGTGCCCGAATGCGGCATCGCCGGGCACTGCGCAAGCGATGACGGCGCGCACGGGAAATGCTCCAATTGTCTCCGGCCGCTGTGCACCGGCGGCGGGCACGGCGTGGGCGTGTGCCAACACGCGCACACATGGCGTCAGCAAAGCTACACCCCCTCGACGGCCACCACCCCCGGCCAAACCGTGGCCGTATGCGTCACCTGCGGGATAACCTACACCCAAGCTCTGCCACTGCTTGGCGGGTGATGAGGGGAAAAGCATATAAATTGAATGGGGCGCTTCGGTGACAATGCCCTCTTGCCTCCCTCGTGCAGAGTGAGGCGGCACGGCGCAAGCCGCGACGGAGGGATTGGACGCGGAGCGCCTTAACCTACATTGGCGGAAACCATCGGTGCGGTAACAATCCTTCAGTCAGCCTGCGGCTGACAGCTTCCTTTGCACAAGGAAGCCAAGGGTGTGTGGGCGTGGGTCGGGCGTTCTGTTTTGGCTTGGCATTTACCGAAGAATGGCGTAAAAGGCTGACCGCGCCATGCGGCGCGGGCTATCCCCTCAGTCTCGGCTACGCCGAGCCAGCTCCCCTTGATGCGCAAGGGGAGCCTTGATGTTGACGAAATCCGCAACTTATAATGGAGAAATACAGCTATATATGTGCGCAATCGCAGTAAAGTCAGAACTTTCAACTTGAAGTTGGCCGCATGGGTAGTAACCTGCCGCCAGCCTGTATGCACCTGCGATTACACCCGTTTCACATTAGAACACCAAGCGCAAAACGTGCTCCAAAGACTTCCCCTTCGGGGAAGCCGGCAGCGGCGAAGCCGCTGACTGATGAGGCCGCGCCGCAAGGCGCGGTAGGTCTTTTATTCCGCAATTTTCAGCCACAGGGGAACGGTTTTCCGTTCCCCTGCATACCCCCACGGAAAAACAGGGCAAAAACTTGCAGTTATTCCTTGAAAACGGCGTTAAGATGGATTATAATAGCGTTAAGCTTCGTTGCACGTCGGCCGGTGCGGTTTTTTGTCGGCTTTGACTTCGGTTGTCTCGGCTTTGGGTCGGATTCGGCTTTTGTCGTCTCGATTTGGGGTCGGGGTCGGCTATGTTGCGCACGGCGGCGGGCGAAAAAAATAATTTATCGGGGGAAAACCAAATGATACTCGACTGCACAAAGTACACCGGCCAATGCGAATGCGGACGCGACCACGAACTGAGGACTAAGCTCGTCGTGTGCGAATACGGCGCGCTGAAAAGCTTTGACAAATACATGGCCGACTGCGGCCTTTCCGGCTATCGCACGGTGATTTACGACACGAACACCTACGCCCTGCCCAGCATGACCCACATCCCCGCCGACGAGGAGATCATCCTTGAGGCGCAGGGGCTTCACAGCGAAAAGGGCATGATTGAGGACATGATGAAGTCCTTCAAGCGCACGCCGGATTACATCGTGACCGTCGGCGGCGGGACACTGATGGACTTCGCGCGCTACAGCGCGTACAAGCTGGGCATTCCGTTTGTCGCAGTGCCGACAATCGTTTCCTCCGACGGGTTCACGGCGGATATCTGCTCCATCATCATCGACGGGCAGAAAAAGTCCATCGCCATGCAGGCGGCGGACGCCGTTGTGTGCGACATGGACATCGTGTCCGGCGCGCCGATGTTCTTGACCATCGCGGGTGTGCAGGACATTTTGGCCAAGTACGTCTCCATCGCCGACTGGAAAATCGCCCACCTCGTTTCGGGCGAATACTTCTGCGAGAAGGTGTGCGCCATGGCGCAGGAGGCGCTGGACATCATGCGCCGCTGTGCCGACGACCTCGTGGCCGGGAAAGCGCCGGACTATGAGGCGATGGCATACACGCAGATGTTGTCCGGGCTGACGATGCAGATTCTCTCCAACAGCCGCGCCGCGTCGGGCGCAGAGCACCTTGTGGCGCACCTGGTGGAGATGAAGCCGCGCGGCTTTGAAAAGGCGCACGGCATGCACGGCGAGTGCGTGGGCGTGGGCACGATTATGTGCGCGAAGGCCTATCATGAGCTTGCAAAGCGCGACACCGTCGACGTCAAGCCCTATGAGAAGCTGGACGAGACTTGGGTGCGCGACGTGTTCGGCGCGCTGGCAGACGGCATTTTCAAAGAAAACGAAAACGACGTTTTGAAAACCTTTGCGCCGGAAAGCATCAAAGAGCACTGGCAGGAAATCCGCGACATTATCGCCACCATCCCCACCGCCGAGGAGCTCATCGAGCTTTACACCAAAATCGGCGCGAAGCACTCCCTCGCCGAGCTTGAGATCGACGAGAGCGTAAGCGGAGAATTCCTCGACATATCCTCTGCCATTCGCAACCGCCTGACCTTTGCGAGAATGACGAGGCTGATCGTCAAATAACATTGCATTCAATGGCCACGGGCGGGGTCGCCGCCCGTGGTTTTTTTATACCGCATTCAGGCACAGCGTGCTACAATATAAACAAAGGAGTTTCGGGCATGAAGTACATAATGAGCCTTGACCAGGGCACGACAAGCTCGCGCTGCATCCTTTTTGACAAGGCGGGCAACATCTGCGCCAGCGTCCAAAAGGAATTCACGCAGATTTTCCCCCGCCCCGGCTGGGTCGAGCATGACGCGGCGGAGATTTGGAACGTGACGCTGGAGGTGTCGCGCGCGGCGCTGGACAAGCTGGGCATAACCGCCGCTGATGTGGCCGCCATAGGCATCACCAACCAGCGCGAGACGACCGTGCTGTGGGACAAGGCCACGGGCGAGCCGATTGCCAACGCCATCGTGTGGCAGTGCCGCCGCACGGCGGACATCATCGACGCGCTGGTCGAGGCCGGGCACGGAGACGCGATACGCGAAAAGACGGGGCTTGTGCCGGACGCGTACTTCTCCGGGTCGAAGATAAAATGGCTGCTGGACAACGTCCCCGGTGCGCGCGAGCGCGCCGAGCGCGGCGAAATTCTGTTCGGCACGATCGACACGTGGCTGATTTGGAAGCTGACGGGCGGGCGCGTGCACGTGACGGATTACACCAACGCCAGCCGCACAATGCTTTATAACATACACACGCTTTGCTGGGACGAGGAGCTGCTGAGCTGGCTGGATATCCCGGCGGGCATACTGCCGGAGGTCAAGCCTTCCAGCCATGTTTACGGCAAGACGGAGTTTGAGCTTTACGGAGGGGAGATTCCCATTGCGGGCGCGGCGGGTGACCAGCAGTGCGCGCTGTTCGGGCAGGGCTGCTTCAACCCCGGCGAGATGAAAAACACATACGGCACGGGCTGCTTTTTGCTGATGAACACCGGCCGCAAGCCGGTGGAAAGCCGCAACGGCCTTGTCACCACCATCGCGGTCGGCTTTGACGACCATGTGGAATACGCGCTGGAGGGCAGCATTTTCATCGGCGGCGCGGCCATTCAGTGGCTGCGCGATGAGCTGGGCGTGCTGACAAGCGCGTCGGAAAGCATACAGTACGCCGAGGCCGTGGCCGACACCGCAGGCGGGTACGTCGTGCCGGCATTCACGGGGCTGGGCGCGCCGTATTGGAACCAGCGGGCGCGCGGCGCGGTCGTGGGCATCACGCGCGGGTTCGGGCGTGCGCATCTCGTGCGCGCGACGCTGGAGGCCATCGCCTACCAAACCTACGACATCGCCCACGCGATGGAGCAGGATTCCGGCATCAAAATCGGATCGCTGAAGGTCGACGGCGGCGCTTGCGCCAATGACTTTTTGATGCAGTTCCAAAGCGATTTGATTGACTGCGACGTGGTTCGCCCCGCCTGCATCGAGACCACCGCGCTCGGCGCGGCATACCTCGCCGGGCTGGCCGTGGGCTACTGGGCGGATTTGGAGGACATTCGCGCCAACTGGACGGCGGAGAAGACCTTCATCCCCGTGATGGACAGCGACAAACGAAATAAACTCTTGCGCGGCTGGAGCAAGGCGGTCAAATGCGCCATGCTTTGGGCCGAGGACGACGAATAAAGGAGAAAAAAACATGGATTACAACAAACTCAAGCAATGCGAGCTGTTCCTTTTCGACATGGACGGCACACTCTACCTCGGCGACGAGGTTTACGCGGGGGCAATCGAGCTGATGAATGACCTGCCCGCGCTTGGGAAAAAATATATTTATCTGACCAACAACTCCTCCCGCGCCGGCGAGGACTATATCGCGCGTTTGCGCCGCCTCGGCTTCCCGTGTGAGAGGGAGAACGTGTTCACCTCCGGCATGGCCACGGGCATGTACCTCAACCAGCGCCATCCCGGCGCGAAGGTGTACCTTGCGGGGACGAAGGCGTTCCACCGCGAGCTTGTCAGCTATGGCATTGACCTGATCAACGACGAAAACGGCCACACCGAGTGCGACGAGGCCGACGTGGTGGTGCAGGGGTTTGACACGGAGCTGGTGTATGAAAAGCTGGAGCGCGCCTGCCACTTTTTGCGGCGCGGTGCGGCGTTCATTGCGGCCAATCCCGACTGGGTGTGCCCCATGCCCGCAGACGAGGTTCTGCCCGACTGCGGCAGTATCTGCGCGCTGCTCACCGCCTCCAGCGGCAAAGAGCCCACCTATATCGGCAAGCCCAACCGCAACATGATTGACGTCATCTCCGCCATGACCGGCATTCCCAATGACAAAATCTGCGCCGTGGGCGACAGACTTTACACCGACATCGCCGTGGCGCAGAACGCCGGCTCGGCGTCCGTGCTGGTGCTGTCGGGCGAGACGACGCCGGAGATGGCGCGCGCGGCCGAGCGTCAGCCGGATTACATCCTCGCCGACGTGCACGAGCTTCACAATGTTTTGAAAGGATAACCACCCTTTTTCCCATGAAAGCAACGTACCTTCTGCCCATCACACTGTTCATACTGCTGGCGGTATTTTTCCTCGGGCTGCCGGATTTGCGCCGGTGCACCCTGCCCGGCGGGGCGCGCTGTGCGCGCACGCTTGACCGTGTGGACGCGGCGATAATGGCGGCGATTTCCCTGATCTACGCCGGCGCGGCGTTCACCGGCCTCGGCAACACCGCCTCGCCCGAAACATTTCAGGCGATGAGCGACGTTTCCGCCGTGCTGGAGCTGCCGGGCGGGGTTTATCCCAGCCGGATTATGCTCTTTTCCGGCGTGGGCGAGGGTCGGTACAGCCTTGAATACTCCGCAGACGGCATGGCGTGGGAGAGCGTGGGCGAATATGAGCAGAATTACGTGAGCGTTCTGAAATGGAACGAGCTGACGCCCGCGGCCACGGCGACCTCGCCGCGGTATGCGCGCATTACGGGCGCGGGCGCGGCATACCTCGGCGAGGTCGCCTTTTTCGACGGGGACGGCGCGCTGATTCCCGCCACCGACGCCGGGGGCGGGGCGCGCCTTGTCGACGAGCAGTCCACCGTGCCCGCGCGGCAAAACTTCCTAAACTCCACGTATTTCGACGAGATTTATCACGCGCGCACCGCGTGGGAGCAGCTCAACGGCGTGTATCCCTACGAGATTTCCCACCCGCCGCTGGGCAAGCTGATAATCGGGCTGGGCGTGGCGATGTTCGGCATGACGCCGTTCGGCTGGCGCTTCATGGGCACGCTGTTCGGCGTGGCCATGCTGCCGCTGATGTATGTGACGGCGAAAAAGATGTTCGGCGGGCGCGCCGTACCGACGCTGTGCATGGGCGTGTTCGCGTGCGACTTCATGCACTTCGTGCAGACGCGCATCGCCACCATCGACACTTACAGCGTGATGTTCATCTTGCTGATGTATCTGTTCATGTGGCTTTTCATCAGTGAGGCGCGCGGCGGCGACGTGACGCGGCGGGCGTCGGTGTACTTGGCGCTGAGCGGCGTGAGCTTCGGACTGGGCGCGGCATCGAAATGGACAAGTATTTACGCAGGGGGCGGCCTCGCCGTGATTTGGGCGGCGTATTGGATTGTCAATCGGCGGCGCGGCGTCACTGCATTTTTGAAAAACGCGCTTTTTTGCGTGGGCTTTTTCGTGCTCGTCCCGGCGGCGATTTATTATCTCAGCTACACGCCCTACGGCCTCGCGCGCGGCATGAGCGCGCCGAGCATGTACTTTTCGGGCGAGTACGCAAAGCTCGTTTTGGACAATCAGAGCTTCATGTTTTCGTACCACTCCGGCCTCGTGGCCGAGCACCCGTACTCCTCCGTGTGGTATCAGTGGGTGCTGGACGTGCGCCCCATACTCTATTATTTGGATTATTTTGACGACGGCACGCGCTCCAGCTTCGGCGCGTTCGTCAACCCCGCGCTCTGCTGGGGCGGGCTGCTCAGCCTTTTCGTGCCGGTGTACACCGCGCTCGCCCGGCGCGACGGCACGGCGGCGTTCATCCTCGTGGGGTATCTCGCGCAGCTGCTGCCGTGGGTGCTCGTCAAGCGATTGACGTTTGAATATCACTATTTCCCGTGCACGGTGTTCCTCGTGCTGTCGCTGGGTTATTCGTTCAAGCTCCTGCGCGCGGGCAACCGGCACTGGCGCTGGTATCTCGGCGGCTTTGCCGCCGTGTCGGCGGCGCTGTTCGCGCTGTTCTACCCGGCGCTGTCCGGCTTGGTAGTGGATAACGCCCAGGCCACAAGTCTCCTCGGTTGGCTGCCGACATGGCCGTTTTGAGGTGAGAAAGCGATACGTCGTCCGCGCCGAAGCGCGGGCGGCGACTGACGAATTTTTCGTGAAAATGCTTGACATCACGGCGGCGATATGGTAGAATATCAAGGCTTAATGCAGAAGTACCCAAGAGGCCGAAGGGGCTCCCCTGCTAAGGGAGTAGGCGGGTATAAACCGTGCGAGGGTTCAAATCCCTCCTTCTGCGCCAAAAGTCCGAAACCGTTAATACAATCGGTTTCGGACTTTTATTTTTTCCTAACCGAAAAAGCCTTGTACCGTGAATTATATGACAGTCATTAAAGATTGCACCGTGACATTCCAGTTCCGCGATGGTACGGAAACCACCCAGACCATAGAGAAGGGAGTGTGGCAGTATGTAAGACGGCAACCGAAATCTGACAGAAATATATCTACGGATGACGCCGGAGGAAAATAAATCCAAACGGCGAATAGCTGCCTACTGTCGTGTGTCAACACAGGCCGAAGAACAAAGCCACAGCCTTGTGGCACAAATCAGTTATTACACAAAGCTGATAGAAGAAGATCTCAATGCCGTTCTGGTTGACATATATGCCGACAGAGATACTTCCGGCACACGAACACGAAACCGCACCAACTTTCTTCGGCTGATTGAGGACTGCCGAGCCGGAAAGTTTGTGTATTCTATATTAGGAATTGTAAATTTCGCGATTTTAATTGATGGGGAAAGCCGCCCGGAAAAAGACCTCATCATCCAACAGCAACGGCATATAGGACTCAAGCAATTCAAGCAGTTCCTTCTCATAACTAAGCCTTTGCTGGACTCGTTCGGCGCCATTTACACCACCTGTCATAGCAGCCAAAGTGCGCGCCTCTGTAGCCAAAGAGTTAAATTGCGTCATAAACCCAGAGTACTTGTAGCTGTTCTTTTGATTGGCAAATAAGATTTCGACGGCACCTTTCAACTCCCAAAATACATCTTTGTTTGTGCTACCAGGATGGGCATATGCAAACGCAATTGTAAGCCCCCGTTCTTTTTCGGTGAATTCTGCATCCAAATCTGACATAATGACATTTAACTGTAATGTATCCTGGTCATCATAAATTAAATCACCCAGAATGTGTTGATAATACAGAATCTTGCAGAGGGCGTCGCATTTTTTTGCCGCCCCAGAAGCGGAGCCACTATATTTCTCAAAATCAAATATTGTGTCCACCGTGTTATACAGGATAGTCTTCCGTGCCTGCCAGTTTGATTTATCATCGGTATAAATCCAGTCCCAACCACGATGCGTGTAACTGCGATGCATGAATGCAACTTCTGGATTTAATTCACTAATATTCGCAGAAATTCCTTTTACCCCATTATTAAGCAACAGGTTGAGTTTGTCTTGGTCACCTGTCTTATTGCCTGATTGGTCTACCGCAAGGTAAACTGCATTTTGAAGCATATTGACGTACAGCTCTGCGTTAGCCTGGTTCGTACTCTGACAGTGGCCACTTGAAAACAACATTCTTGTAATAATCTTATTGTGGTATGTTGAGCCACCGGCCAATGCCGTTGTTGTCATCGAAACCAACCAAAGGATTGCTACGAATACAGAAACCATCCGCCGCCTCATCACTCAACCCTCTCGAATGAAATCGTATCAAACACCCAGAGCGTTTTTTCACCAACCACTACATATTCGATTACAGCATCTGGGACAGAGTTTTCCGCAACCGCATAAATCTCAATGCTAATGGTCATATCCGCTTTATAGTCAAATTTCTTTGCAGTTTTGGATTCATACACCGCCACAAAGGACTCTAAATCATCATCCTTCCGATTAACTTTTTTGATAGTCCAATCATCAATTGTAGTTTCATCGTTTCCATCAGAAATTGTTATCACGATCTTGGAACAGGAAGAAACAAGTACTGCAGGTAACTTGATTTGCTTTCCATAGAAATCTACGATCATATCAGCAACATCAGTATCTGTAGAATCTGAATAGAATCTGATATTGGCATCGACAAGCTGGTTGAGGAAAAGATCCTGTCCGTTCTCATGGAGCATTTTCTCAATTTCTCTCTTCGCATCATCGGAAATATCAAGTTCGTCAGCCAATGCGAACATCATCTCGCTACATATACGCAGAGGTTCACTGATGGGAGGAAGTTCAGTTTTGCGAGTTTCCTCAAGCATTTTGTTGTATTGCTCGATTTCCTTCTTTTCATCCTTTTCAGCATCGTCAGGTATTTCTTCCTTTTTGATACCTGCCAGATATGTATCATTCAGTTGGCGTTGCTCATCGATGAGTTCATTAACCACATCGATCATAAGATTATAAGCATTCTCTAAATAAGCAACATCAGTTGTCTTTGTATAGAGGTCGACATAGGTTTGTGCCACGAAATAGCAAATCGCCCAATCACTGATGTCGGAATTCTTTGTTATTTCCGGAAGGTATTCGGCCGCAACTGCAATGTACTCTTCGTCTTCATATATCTCACGTGCAGACACGATTGCCAAAGGTAGCACCTTTGCGTATCCGTAATCCTTCCGGAAAATTCTTGCATTGATTTCTTCGTACTTATGGACTGCTTCAAGGCACTGCTCATAATCACCGTTCTCATAATAGCTTTCTGCCAGAGCCAACCAGTACTCACCAAAAGCTTGGTAGGTTTCTTGATTGGACTCAAAAAAGCGAATGCGTCGGGAGACATTGCTATTATTTTTCCACGATACGAATTCAGCAACTGCATCTTCGTTCAACGCATAGTCACCGGGAAGGTCATTGCTTCTAACCATATCCAGCATATAGGAGAAGGTCATGGTTCTTGTATTATGAACTTCGGTAGCGGCTGCATCGTCCAGTTCCCATCCATCTTGCAAATATTGCAGGTCAGCCTCTGCGGTAAATGCAGTATAGCTGGAGTAGGAATCTACCGCCATATAGATTACGGAAATGACAGTCTTTAGAGGCTGGCCGGATTGCACAGTGCTGAGCAGACCCATTGGGTTGGGAATTGCCGCTTTCAGTGCCTGTGCGCGATTCTGTTCATAGATATACTTAAGACGCTCTCTCTTAACAGTGAGCATCCTGAAACTCTCCAAAGTATCCAGAAGATCTTCCATGTGCGCTTCAGTACGAACATCAACAGCATTCGGATATGTGTTATTAATCAAAGATGAGTATGCACTTTCAAGGAAAATCCGGCTGTTGTTAGAGGAATTGATTTCTTGGGAGAGTACTGTGAGGTAGTTGAGCATCCGAATGGAGTTAAGCTGTGTTTCGTCAAGGCCAGAGGGGTCTTCAAACGCCGTCGGTTCGGAATCAGCGACTTCCGGTGTTGGTTCTGTCGAAAATGAGACATCAGGATTCTCCGATGGCTCAGCAGACGGTTCGGTCGTTTCTGTAGAATTAGACACAGTCGAAGAACTGGCATCCGCTGATGGTTCCGGAGTCTCTGTCGGATTACTTGAAGTTGATGGATTGCTTGTGTTTCCTGCAGAACCCTGTCCAGTTGAACTGCTGCAGCCCATAAGGGACGATAAAACTATCAATAGCACAAGAACAAGTGCTAAACAACGCTTTTTCATCGTACCTTCCTCCATTACTCATTGTTTTTCGACTTGCTATAATAGTCGTTGAAAAACTGATTTAGTATACGTTCGATTGCCATAGTCTTTGTTTGACCAACCTCATGGCAGTATTCTTCGAGCCGCGCATAAATTTGACGGTCGATGTTACAGTTTAAAGCTTTACCGTCTTTTTTTGCCTTTGCCATCGTTAACACCTCGAATAATCGGATATAAATGTATGTTAATTAATTTTACTACATTCTCCTCCAAAATACAACAATCATCTACATTTTTGTTGGTACGTCCACACGGTTCGACAGAAAGTCGAGAAATAAATTGGGCCACACTTTTGTATTCTGGCTCCTTTAAGGGGGCGATTTCAAAAAGTGTAGCCCAGTTTTTTGCCCTTATTTTTGCGTACATAATGGTGCCCTCAAAACCCGCCAAAGACATTTTTTTGAGGTTTTTTGAGTTTTCTCGGCTTTGCTCACGGTAATTGCACGGACGGCGCAAAAGTTATCTAAAACCGCACAAATCCGGCACTTTATCAGCTTTTGAACCCCCTAAAGAAATTTGAACCTTCGTATGAACCCCCTTGCTGTAATCGTGTTATTGTATCAAGGGTATCGTTGCAAGGCTGAAAGAAGCACCGATTTTGTCGGTGCTTTTGGCTTTTTCACAAAATAGCATGGATTTTTATACTTACCGTTTTCCTATGTCAACTTCGATTTTCGATTACTATTCTGCGAAGTATTCATGGCAGTTGACAGCAAAAAGAGCGGGGAACCCCCGCTCTTTGTTTGTTCTATGTTATTGGGCTTTCTCCGTTTGGCTCACTTCTTAGTTCCGAACAGGCCGCGGATTATGGCGTTGGAGCCGTCGCGGGCGACGGAGCTGAGGGCGCGCT
>CAZXVA010000051.1:0-13014 GCA_964644305.1 uncultured Oscillospiraceae bacterium | reverse complement strand
GGTGACCGCAGCGTTATCCAGATTCTCCCAAGAGAACACAAGATTGCGGCGATAGTGGCTTTGCAGGCAGAAGAGACGATAGACCATCGGATCATAGCCCTTCTCCTTGAGCAGACCAACCGTCAGAAATTCGCCCTTGGACTTGCTCATCTTGCCGGTGTCCGTGTTCAGATGATGCACATGGAACCAATAGTTGCACCACTTATGCCCCAGATAGCTCTCCGACTGCGCGATTTCGTTGGTATGATGCGGGAAGGCATTGTCGATGCCGCCGCAATGAATATCCAAATCCTCGCCCAAATGCTTCATGGAAATGCCGGAGCACTCAATGTGCCAGCCGGGATAGCCCACGCCCCAAGGAGAGTCCCATTTCAACGCCTGATCCTCGAACTTGGACTTGGTGAACCACAGCACGAAGTCATTCTTGTTGCGCTTGTTGGTGTCCTCGTCCACGCCCTCGCGCACGCCGACTGCGAGGTCTTCCTCGTTGAAGTCGTTGAAAATATAATACTTTTCAAGCTTCGAGGTGTCAAAATACACGTTTCCGCCCGCAAAATAGGCGTACCCGGTGTCCATCAGCTTGGAGATTATCTTGATATATTCGTCAATGCAGTTCGTCGCCGGCTCGACTACGTCGGGCGTCTTGATGTTCAGCTTTGCGCAGTCGGAGAAAAACGCGTCGGTGTAGAACTTCGCAATTTCCATGACGGTTTTGTGCTCGCGCTGTGCGCCCTTGAGCATCTTGTCCTCGCCCTCGTCGGCGTCGGATGTGAGATGGCCGACGTCCGTGATGTTCATCACGCGCTTGACGTTATATCCGGCAAAGCGCAGGTATTTTTCCAGCACATCCTCCATGATGTACGAGCGCAGGTTGCCGATGTGCGCGAAGTGGTACACCGTCGGCCCGCAGGTGTACATCTTGACGATGTCCGGGTTGTTGGGGACAAACTCCTCTTTCTTGCGTGTGGCAGAATTATAAAGCTTCATCGTTATGCCTCTTCCTTAATTGCCGCTTTAATCGGCAGATTTGAACACGTCGCGATTGACGTAAAAATAATGAATGCCAGAACCCACCGTCGTCACCACTATCAGCACGGTGAATATTATGTTAACCAATTCAATCTCGGAGAATAACAGCATCGCCGAAAGGCCGACCATGGTGCAGCCGGTTTTCACCTTGCCGCTCCACGCGGCGGCGATGACTCGCCCTTGCTCCACGGCGATGAGACGCAGCCCCGACACTGCAAACTCGCGGAACAGCACCACCGCCACGCACCAGCCGGGCATCTGCCCGTTCTCGATGAAAAAGCACATGGCCGACAGCACCAGCATCTTGTCCGCCAGCGGATCCATGAACTTGCCGAAGCTGGACACCTGATTATAGTGCCGCGCGATATACCCGTCCGCCACGTCGGAAAGGCACGCGATTATATACACGCCCAACGCGGGGTAGAGATAACCCATGTATGCCAGCACCAAAAACACGGGAATGCACACAATGCGGAACATTGTGATTTTGTTTGCGGTCGTTTTCAACATTGCTTATACCTCCTCGCCGAAGAGTATTCCATCCTCGGCGGCGTTTATTTTCACGTCGGTCATGTCGCCCTCGGCGGCGCGGCCGCCGAAGAACACCTGCCCGTCGATGTCGGGGGAGTCGGCGTAAGAGCGACCGTACAGCATGCCGCTTTCCTCGTCGCGCCCTTCGCAGATCACGCGTATCGTCTTGCCGACAAAGCCCGCGCAAAAATCGTCCATAATCCCGGCTTGCAGCTCCAAAATCAAGTCCGCGCGCCGCTGTGCCTCCTCGAAGTCGACATGCGCCATCTCCGCGGCGGGTGTGCCCTCCTCCGGCGAGAACGGGAACACGCCCACGCGCTCAATGCGCGCCTCGCGCAAGAATTCGCACAGCTCCTCAAATTCACTCTCGCCCTCGCCGGGTAGACCGGAGATGAGGCTCGTGCGCAGCACCAAGCCCGGAATGCGCTCGCGCAGGGTCTTGATGAGCGCGCGAATTTCCGCGCCCGTGCCGCGCCGATTCATGGCCTTGAGTATGCCGTCGTTTATGTGCTGAATGGGAATGTCGAGGTACTTGACAATCTTGTCGTTCGCGGCAAGCTCGTCAATCAGCTCATCGTCGAACTGGTCGGGGTAGAGGTAGTGCAGTCTTATCCACTCCACACCCTCGATTTTCGCAAGCTCGCGGCAGAGCGCGGCGAGTGAGCGCTTGCCGTACAAATCCGTGCCGTAGCGCGTGATATCCTGCGCGATGACGATGAGCTCCTTCACGCCGCGCTCGGCAAGCTCGCGCGCCTCGTCCACAATGTCCTCCGGCTTGCGCGAACGGTAGCGCCCGCGAATGTAAGGAATTGCGCAAAACGCGCAAAAGTTGTTGCAGCCCTCGGCGATGCGCAGATACGCCCAGCCCGGCCCGGTGGACACCACGCGTGGAATCTCGTCAATCGGCGCGCTTTGATCGCCGAAGCGGCGCATACGCCGCCCCTCGATGACCGCGTCTGCCGCGGCTACAATGTCGCCGAAGCTGCCCACGCCGAGAACGGCGTCAATTTCCGGCAGCTCGTCCGCGATGGAGTCTTTGTACCGCTCGCTCAGGCAGCCCGTCACGATTATCCCGCCGAGCTTTCCCGCCTTTTTCAGCTCTGCCATCTCCAAAATGGTGTCAATGGCCTCGCTTTTGGCCGCGTCAATAAAGCCGCAGGTGTTCACAATGACGAGCGCCGCGCCCTCGGCCTCCGGCACGAGAGTGTACCCCGCTTCGCTCATCAGATAAAGCATTTGCTCGCTGTTGACCAGGTTTTTGGCACAGCCGAGAGAGACTAATGCAAAGCTTTTTTCCATGTTTTCAGTATCAATCCTCGTATATTTCCGTTCTGCGCCGCTCAAGCGCGTCGCGAATGTCGTCCCATGAGTAGCCCCGGCGCATGAGTGCCTGACTTACGCGCCTGACCTCGTCGCGGTCGTTCGTGTCGCTCAGGCGCGAGGCGATGAACCTGTCGATTTTGCTTGTGTCCTCCGGCATTGCGTCCACCGCGCCGTCCCACAGCTCGCGCGATATCCCGCGCCGACTGAGCTCTGCGCGAACGCGCCCCGCGCCGTAGCCCTTCGCGGCGTAATGCCGCGCCACGGCCTCGGCGTAGCTTTCATCGTTGATGAGCCCGCGCTCTTCCAGCCAGTCGGCGCAATAGCGCGCGGTGTCCTCATCTTCGCCCTTGTCGATGAGCTTTTTTTGAAGCTCGGCGTGTGAATACTGCCGCCGGGACAGCATTTCCACCGCACGCTCGCGCGTGATGGCGCGTCTTGACGCCGTTTCCAGCGCCTCGACCTCGTCCTCGTCCAGCTCGCGCCCGGAGAAAAGCCGCATGTCCGTCACGACGCCGAGCGTGGATTTTATATCCCGCCCGTCGTCAAGCTCCACTGTCATGCGCCCCGGTGAGGTCTGGCGAATTGCGATTATTATCATCAATCCTCTTCAAAGTCAGCCGCGCTCACGTCCACGGCCTTGGCCGCGGCGAGCTTGGCCTCGCGCTGGGCGCGCGGGGAGAGCTTGTATGCGTTTTCGCGTACCTGCTGCTCGACCTTGTCGCAGATTTCGGGGTTGGATTTGAGATATTCCTTCACTGCGTCGCGTCCCTGCATGCGCTGACCCTCAACTGAGAACCATGCACCGGCCTTGTCGATGATTTCAAGCTTCACCGCCATGTCAATGATTTCGCCGAGCTTGGAAATGCCCTCGCCGTACATGATGTCGAATTCCGCCTCGCGGAACGGGGGAGCAACCTTGTTTTTCACGACCTTTGCGCGCGTGCGGTTGCCCACCATCTCGCCGTTTACCTTCAGCGTCTCGATGCGGCGCACGTCAATGCGCACAGAGGCGTAATACTTCAGCGCAAGGCCGCCGGGCGTGGTTTCGGGGTTGCCGTACATCACGCCGATTTTCTGCCTCAACTGGTTTATGAATATGACGGTGCAGTTATTCTTGGAAATTGCGCCCGCGAGGCGGCGCATTGCCTGGCTCATCAGTCGCGCCAGCGCGCCCACCACGGTGTCGCCGACCTCGCCCTCCAGCTCAACGCGCGGGATGAGCGCGGCCACCGAGTCTATGACCACCACGTCCACGCCGCCCGAGCGCACGAGGGATTCCGCGATGTCCAGCGCCTGCTCGCCGGTGTCCGGCTGCGAGATGAGCAGGGAATTGATGTCCACGCCCAGCGCCTGCGCGTAGGCCGGCTCAAGTGCGTGCTCCACGTCGATGTACGCCGCGTCGCCGCCCAGCTTCTGCGCCGAGGCCACGGCATGCAGTGCCAGCGTGGTTTTGCCGGAGGATTCCGGCCCGTATATCTCGATTATGCGCCCGCGCGGCAGACCGCCTATGCCAAGCGCAAGGTCAAGCGAGAGAGAACCCGTCGAAAACGACTCCACGTTGATGGAAATGTCGTCACCGAGGCGCATTATAGTGCCCTTGCCGTAGTCCTTTTCGATTTTCGCAATTGCGGTTTCAAGTGCCTTTTTCCTGTCGGAGCTTGCCGGAGCGACTATTGCGGGGACTTTTTTCTTTTCTGCCATTATAATATCCTCCTGCTTATATTCTGCCGAACACGACCCGGTCGATGCCGAGCGTATCCCGCCTTGTGTCCGTGTATGTAAACCCGGCGGCCTGCATCATTTCGCGCACGGCCTCGGCCTGACCCTCGCCCACCTCGAACAGGAGATACCCGCCTTGGCGCAGCAGAGACTTCCAATATTTTATTATCGCCTTGTAAAATTTCAATCCGTCCTCGCCGCCGTCAAGCGCCCACACCGGCTCAAAATCCTTCACCGATGCGTCAAGCGTCTTGACTTCGTCCGACGGGATATACGGGGGATTGGAGATTATCATGTCGAAATCGCCTACGCCCATCGGCGCTGAGGACAGCGCATCCGACTGCATGCAAATCACCCGCGGCGAAAGCTTCAGCGCCGCGAGGTTGCGGCGGCAAATCTCCAGAGCATTCGCGCTGATGTCAACCGACACAAAGCGCGTCGCGGGCAGCTCGCTTGCCACGGCGCAGGTGATGCAGCCGCTGCCACAGCAAAGGTCGAGAATGCGCGCGTCCATTTTCTTGCCGGTCAAAAGCTCTTTGGCCGTGTCCACGAGCACTTCCGTGTCCATGCGCGGGATAAGCACGTCCGGCGTCGTGATTATCGGCAGCCCGTAAAACTCCCACGACCCCACGATGTACGCCACCGGCTCGCCGCGAAGCCGCCGCGCCACATAATCCGTCACTACGTCTTCAATCTTGTTGCTGGCATATAGATTCATGTCGCGCAAAAGCTGCTCGACGGACTTTCCCGCCGCCCCCGCCACAAGGAGCTTGGCTTCGAGGTTATATGCCTCGATGCCGCTTTGCCGCAGGAGATTTCGCGCGGAAAGGTAAATATCGTTATAGGTTTTCATCTTTTCCTTTCACCGACCCCACTCGTCACTGCCCTTGTCGTCGGGAATGACAAGTTGCATGGCGCGTATCGCGCATTCAATCATGCCGTCGTCGGGTTCATAAGTCGTCATGTGTTGCAGCCACTTGCCCGGCGCGGACAGCGCGGCGGACAGCCAGTTGTCATGCAGCCCGCACCAGCGGTTGATTTCATAGCTTATCCCCACCACGACAGGCAGAAGCAGCAGGTGATACGCCATGCGGACAAAGCTATTTGATGAGCGCACCACGGAGTTGACCAAAATGCTCACAACCACCACGACCAGCAAAAAGCTCGTCCCACAACGGGGGTGAAAGCGGCTTTCCGGGCGCACGTTGTCCACCGTCAGCTCTTTCCCGTGCTCATAGCAGAATATCGTCTTGTGCTCAGCCCCGTGATAGGCGAAAAGCCGCTTCACGTCCGGCGAAAGGCAACACAGCTTCATGTATATCAGCAGTATCGCCACGCGCACCACGCCCTCGGAGAGGTTTCGCACGACATAGCTTGACTTCACCGCCGGGATAAGCCCCACGGTGAACGCCGGCAGGAATATGAACAGGAACAGCGACAGCGCAATCCCCATCACCACGGCCACACCGATTATGAGTTTTTGCGCCTTGTCCTCCGGGAAATGTGCCTCAATCCATGCGTCAATCTTGTCCGGCTCGCCCTGTTCCTCCAGCGGCACAAGCTCCGCCGAGTACATCAGCGCCTGCATGCCCTTGACAAGGGATGAAATGAACGTGGCGCACCCGCGGATAAACGGCCAGCCGAGCACGGGGTATTTGTCCTTTACGAATTTCAGCTCCTCCACCTTTTCCACAAGCCCGTCCGCCGTGCGGCAGACTATGGCCTGCTTCTTCGGCCCGCGCATGAGTATGCCCTCTATGAGGGCCTGACCTCCGATTGAGGTGCGGAAAGAGCAGTTTTTGTCTTTTGCCATAAAACCAAGTCCTTAAAATTGCGTTTAATTTGCCGTCAGCGGCAGCGTGATTGACACCTTGCACCCGCCGCCCTCGGCGTTTTCGATTTTCAGCTCGCCGTTGTGGCGCGTGATAATCTCGTCGCACACGGAAAGGCCGATGCCCGTCCCGCGGTTTTTTGAGCTGCCTTTATAAAACTTTTCCTTCACGTGCGGCAGCTCGCCGTCGGGAATGCCGTGCCCATAGTCGCGGAACGTGATGTGCACGCCCCCCGCGTCCATGAACAGCGCCACGTCCACCGCGTCGCCGTCGCCGCCGTGCTTTGAGGCGTTATCCAAAAGGTTTGAAAACACCTGCTTCAGCCGCTCCGGGTCGCCGGGAATGAGCGGGATTTCCGTGGGCGGCTCGGTGTAATTCACCTTCAGCCCCGCTTGCTTTAACAGCTCGCCGTATGTGAACAGCGCGTCTTCCAGCTCGGCCGCGATGTCAATCAGCTCAATGCGCAGATTGAACCGCCCGTCCTGAATGCGCGTGAACTCCAACAGCTCCGCCACCATGCCCGTCAGCCTTTCGGCCTCTTTTGAAATTATGTTTATCCCGCGCAGGGAGTCGCCCTGCACCGCCGGGTCGTATGCGATGGTCTCCGCCCAGCCGGTTATGGCGGTCAGCGGCGTCCTCAGCTCATGCGACACCTGCGACACGAACTCCGTCCTTGACTTTTCCGCCACGGCCACCTTTTCCGACATGTCGTTTATCTCGCTTGTCAGGCTGCCCAGCTCGTTGACGTATTTGTCCTCAAGCTGAATGCCATAGCTCCCGTCGGCAATGCGCTTTGCAAACGCCGTCAGGTTTTCAATCGGCCTTGACACACACCGCCAAAACCAAATGTTCACCAGTACTATAAAAATACATACTATGCACAGTATCGCCACGCCCCAGCCGATAAAGCCGCGCGTAATCAGCCATATACCCAGCAATAGCAGCGCGATCGCGGCCACGGACGAGGCCAAAAGCTGTCCCTTTAGTGACTTAAACATTAACCTTTACTTCCCAAACTCCTATTTGATGTCGCGCCGCGCGCTCAGTACCCCCATTTGTACCCGTACCCCCACACGGTCGTGAGGTATTCAGGCTCGGTCGGGTCTGCCTCGATTTTGATGCGCAGACGCCGGATGTTCACATCCACGGTTTTCAGCTCGCCGGCGAAGTCGTTGCCCCACACGGCGGTCAGAATGTCCTCACGGCTCATGGCCTTGCCGGGGTTTTCCATGAATAGCTTGATGAGCAGATATTCAATCTGCGTCAGCTTCAGCCGCTGGCCGTTTTTCTCCAGCGTGCGGTTGCGCGTGTTCAAAAGGAACGGGCCGCTTTCGATTTCGGCGCTGGCCTTTTCGTCGTCGTCAATGCCGAGGCGGCGGATGAGCGCGTCCACGCGCGCGGTCAGCTCCGCGGGGGAGAAGGGCTTGGTCACGTAGTCGTCCGCGCCGGTCATCAGCCCGGTCACCTTGTCAATCTCCTGGCTTTTCGCCGTCAGCATGATGATGCCCATCTTTGACCCCGTCGCGCGAATGCGGCGGCATACCTCAAATCCGTCAATGTCCGGCAGCATCACGTCAAGCAGCGCCATGCAGATATCCGGGTTCACTCTCAGCTTTTCCAGTGCCATCATGCCGTTTTCGGCCTCAATCGGCTCATACCCGCTCCTGCGCAGGTTGATCACCACGAAACTGCGGATGTTGGCCTCGTCTTCCATGACAAGAATCTTTTTCATAATCTATGACCTCCCTAAAAGAAGCTATAAACTGCGCACACCGCCGAAATAACCGCGACATGCAGACAATATCACATACTAATCCACAATACAAAGCATATTATAACATACTCCTTACAAAATTCCTAGTCAAAGTTTCAAAAAAATTAAAAACTTTTTACACAAAGAAAACAGATTATGTTAACCAAATGAAAAACATGCGTCAAAATCCCCAAAAATCAACATATATCAAATAAACCACTTCACGAAACCCCGTTATTATGATATAATGCCATAAATTTCGGCAATTTATAAACAAACTTCGGAGAGGAGGGCGCGCATGAGTGACGCGGCACAAAATTCAAAATCACCGCTGACCGTCGGCATATTGGCGCACGTCGACGCGGGCAAAACCACGCTCACCGAGGCGCTGATGTACCTCTCCGGGGAGATAAAAAAGCTCGGCCGCGTCGACAAGCGCGACAGCTTTCTAGACACGCATTCCTTGGAGCGCGAGCGCGGCATCACCATTTTTTCAAAGCAAGCCGTGTTCACCACGCCACGCCATACCGTCACCCTGCTCGACACTCCCGGCCACGTCGACTTCACCGCCGAGGCCGAGAGGACGCTGTCCGTTTTGGACTATGCCGTGCTCGTCATCAGCGCGACCGACGGCGTTCAGGCGCACACGGAGACCCTGTGGCGTCTTTTGCGGCGGTATGATATCCCATGCTTTGTGTTCGTGACGAAGATGGATCTCGCCCATTCCACCCGCGAGGCGCTCACGCGCGCCATCTCCGCGCGCCTCGGTGACGGCTTTGTCGATTTCACCGCCGATGCGGCGGTGCGTGATGAGGTTGTGGCCATGACGGGGGAGGGGGCGATGGAGGCGTATCTCGCCGAGGGGCGGTTTGATGACGCCTTTCTCGCCGCGCGCATTGCCGCGCGCGAGCTTTTCCCCTGCTTTTTCGGTTCGGGGCTGAAGCTGGACGGCGTGGACGCGCTCATTGACGCCATAGACCGCTTCACGCTTGAAAAGCAGTGGGGGAGTGCCATGTCCGCGCGCGTGTACAAAATCGCGCGCGACACGCAAAACCGGCGCATGAGCTTCGTCAAGCTCACCGGCGGCGAGCTCGCCGTGCGCTCCACGCTGAAATACCGCGACTTGAACGGCGCGGAGCACGAGGAAAAAATAACTCAGATCAGAATATATAACGGCATGAAGTTTTCTGCCGTTGACCGCGCCTTCGGGGGTCAAATCTGCGCCCTTTTGGGGCTTTCCGAGACCTATCCCGGACAGGGCTTGGGCGCGGAGCGCGAGCTGGACGCGCCCATCACCGAGGGCGTGATGAGCTATCGCGTCATTCTCCCCGACGGGGCTGACCCCCGCGTGGTTTACCCCAAGCTCTTGCTTTTGCAAGAGGAAGACCCCCAGCTTTCGATTGTCTGGACGCCGCAGACGCGCGCAATTAGCGTGCGCCTCATGGGGCGTGTTCAGACCGAGGTTTTCATCCGCCTTGTCAAAGAGCGCTTTGACCTTGACGTCGCGCTTGACGCGGGGCACGTGATGTATAAAGAAACCATTGCCGACACGGTTGAGGGCGTGGGGCACTTTGAGCCGCTGCGCCATTATGCCGAGGTGCACCTTCTCATGCAGCCCCTACCGCGCGGCAGCGGCATCGTCGTCGACTCCGCCCTCAGCGAGGACGAGCTTGACGGCAACTGGCAGCGGCTTATTCTCTCTCATGTTCTCGAAAAGCCGCACCTCGGCGTGCTCACCGGCTCGCCGATTACCGACATCAAGTTCACCCTCGCCGCCGGGCGCGCCCACTTGAAGCACACCGAGGGCGGCGACTTCCGCCAGGCGACCTACCGCGCCATCCGTCAGGGGCTTATGCAGGCCAAAAGCGTGCTCTTGGAGCCGTATTACGCCTTCACTCTCGACGTCCCGCCGGAGCAGCTTGGCCGCGCGATATCCGATCTTCGCGCGATGAATGCGGAGTTTTCCTCCCCCGATGATGACGGCGGCCTCATGCGCCTGACCGGCGCGGCGCCCGTGGTCGCGATGAACGAATACGCCGCCGAGCTTGTCGCCTATACCCACGGCCGCGGCCGCCTTGCCCTGCGCGTGGACGGCTATCGCCCCTGCAAATCCGAGCGCGACGTCGTCGCCGCCATCGGCTATGACGCCGAGGCGGACACCGAAAACACCGCCGACTCCGTTTTCTGCGCCCACGGCGCAGGTGTGAACATCCGCTGGAGCGACGTGCCGAACTACATGCACCTTGAAAGCTGCCTTGCGCCCAAGCGCACAGCCGTCGCGCCGCCCCCGCCCGCGCGCCGCGCCCTCAGCATTGACGAGCGCGAGCTTGAGGCGATTATGGAGCGCGAGTTCGGCCCGATAAAGCGCCCGGTTTACTCCGCGCGGCGCGTCAACGCCGCCGAAGTGCGCACTCTCCCCGCCGTTGAGCGCAGACAATACGTCCTTGTCGACGGGTACAACGTCATTTTCGGCTGGGACGAGTTGAAAGCCCTTGCCGCCGACAGCATGGATCTTGCGCGCACTCGCCTTGCCGACATGCTCTCCGGCTACGCCGGGTTCACCAAGGCCGAGGTCGTGCTCGTGTTTGACGCTTATCGCACGCCCAATTCCGCCGCCTCCAAGGGCGATTATCACAACATCAAAATCGCCTATACCGACGACGGCGAGACCGCCGACATGTACATTGAGCGCATTGCAAACGAGATCGGCCGCAATTACGATGTCCGCGTCGTCACCAATGACGCACTTATCCGCCTGTCGGCGTTGCGCTCCGGCGTTTTGCGCTGCTCGGTCAAGGAGTTTGCCGCCGAGCTTGACTGGACGCTCGGCGAGATAGACAAAATCATTCAAAGCACCAACCAAAAAGCACACACAACGAGGCTCATTGATGGAAAAGGATGAACTGATAAAGCGCGCCGAGGACTTGTCCGCGCGCTGTGACAGAACCGGCAAGCTCACTCACACGGCGTTTTTGACGCCGAGTGAGCGCATGGAGCTCACCCGCCTCGGCGGCAAGCTGCCCGTCCGCCCGATTTTCTGCGGCGGCCACGCCGAGTGCGAGCGCACAGTGGCGTTCTTCCTGCCGTATTATATTGACGAGGAAACCTTCACCCCCGATGATTATATCCGCGCCATCCATCTCACGGCGCACTTCGGCGCGCCGGGGCATCGCGACTATATGGGCGCGCTGCTCGGCATGGGCATCGGCCGGGAGTGGCTGGGCGATATATGGGTCGACGGCAGCGAGGCGTATATATTCTGCATGGACAGCGTCGCCGCGCATCTGTCGGGCATTGACAAAGTCGGCCGTTGCGGCGTCACGGCGGCAGAGCTTGCCCTTGCCGACGTCCCCGCGCCCAAGCGCGAGGTGAAAGAAGTCAGTTTTTCCGTGATGAGCATGCGCCTTGACGCCGTCGCGGCGGCCATGTTCAATCTTTCGCGCACAGAAGCGGCAAAGCACATCGCCGCCGGCCTCGTTTCAGTCAATTACACCGAATGCATAAAGCCCGACCACGCCGTTTCCGAGGGGGACGTCATTTCCATTCGCGGCGCGGGCAAGGGCAAGCTCACCGGCACGGGCGGCACCTCCCGCAAGGGACGCCTGTTCGTGTATGCCGATATATATAAGTAAAACCGAAAAGAAAACCGAAAGGAGCTGCACTCATGCAGGAAGCCATATTCCGCTTTGCCACCGACGGCAAGCCCGTCAAGTGCACTCAACTCAAATCCGGCCACATAAACCGCACGTATCTCATCACCACCGACACCGGTGCAAAATATATTCTCCAGTGGATAAACCGCTATGTTTTCCCCAATGTCCAGGCACTCATGAACAATATATCCGCCCTCACGGCTTTCTTGGCCGCGCACCCGGACGAAAAACCCGCCATGATAAGCTATATGATCACCAACGAGGGCGAGGCGTATTTTGACGACGGTAAGGGCGGCGCGTGGCGCGCCTATCGCTTTGTCGACAACAGCATTTGTTTGCAGTCCGCCGAGACGGAGGAGGATTTTGCCGAAAGCGCCCGCGCCTTCGGCCACTTTCAGTACGCCCTGCGCGATTTTCCCGCCGACACGTTGGAGGAGACCATTGTCAATTTCCACAACACGCCCGACCGTTTCCGCCAGCTCCGAGAGGCGGCGGAGAATAACGCCTCCGGGCTGAAAGCCACCGTCGAGCGCGAGCTGGACTTCGCCTTTGCGCGCGAAGAGCGCGCCTGCGCGCTGCACAATATGCGCACGTCGGGCAAGCTGCCCGTCCGCGCCACGCACAATGACACCAAGATAAACAACGTCCTCTTTGACGCCGACACGCGCAAGGCCGTCTGTGTCATCGACCTTGACACCGTCATGCCCGGTCTCGCGGCATACGACTTCGGCGATGCCATCCGCTTCGGCGCGAGCACGGGCGCGGAGGATGAGCCGGATCTTGACAAGGTCAATCTTGACTTGCGCCTTTTCGCCGCGTTCACGCGCGGATATCTGCAAGCCTGCCCCAGCCTCACCCCGGCCGAGGTTGATTCTCTTGCCCTCGGCGCGTATACCATGACACTCGAATGCGGCATCCGCTTCCTGGCCGATTACATCAACGGCGATGTTTACTTCTCCGTTGACCGCCCCGGCCATAATCTCGACCGCGCCCGCACTCAGTTCAAGCTCATTTCCGACATGGAGTGCAACTGGGACGCCATGTGCGCCATCGTCGCCGAGGAGTATTCGCGCATTTTCGGCTGATTCTCTGTTGACGTCACTTTTTCGTTATGATAAAATTGTGTCAATAAATATAAGAGGTGTGCATATATGAAATCTACGGTTATTTATTT
>CAZXVA010000050.1:0-13253 GCA_964644305.1 uncultured Oscillospiraceae bacterium | reverse complement strand
CCATGGTGCTTTTTGAAAGCGCCAACTTCAACGGCCCGTCCGTCCGCCGCACGGCCACCGCCCTCGGCATGCGCACCGACGCCTCCGCCCGCTTTGAAAAGGGCTTGGACATCAAGAACACCTATGCCGCCGTCCAGCGCGCGTGTGAGCTGGTTGAGCTGCTCGGCGCGGGCGAGGTGGTTGAAGGCGTCATCGACGTCGTGCCCGCCCCGCTCACTACGACCACCGTCAAGCTTGAGCCGGACAAGATTAACGCTCTCCTCGGCACCGACATCGGCGAGCCCGCCATGCGCAAGATTCTCGAAGACCTCGGCTTCACGCTGGAGGGTGACACGGTGTTCGTGCCCTCGTGGCGCGGCGACGTGGAGCATTATTCCGACCTCGCTGAGGAAGTCGCGCGCTTTTACGGCTATAACGAGATTCCCACCTGCTTCACGGGCGCTATCAGCACCTGCGGCGGCTTTACCGACACTCAGCTGACCGAGCGCGCCGTGGGCGAGACCCTGCGCGCCCTTGGGCTGAACGAAATCATCACCTATTCCTTCATCAGCCCCGCGTATTATGACAAAATCAGAATGCCCGCCGACTCGCCTCTGCGCGACAGTCTGCGCATTCTCAACCCCCTCGGCGAGGACACCTCCATCATGCGCACCACCGTCCTCCCCTCCATGCTCGAAATCCTCACCCGCAACTTCAACTTCCGCAACAAGTCCGCCGCGCTCTACGAGCTGGGCAAAATCTATCTCAAGCGCGACGACGGCCTTGCCGACGAGCCGAAAATCGTCTCCATGGGCACTTACGGCGAGGGCGTGAGCTTCTTCACCGTCAAGGGCTGGGTCGAGGCTCTGCTTGCCGCACTCGGCGCGCCGAAGGCGAAGTTCGTCGCCGAGCGCGAAAACGCCTCCTATCACCCCGGCCGCTGCGCCAAGGTGTATGTGGGCGATGAGTATGTCGGCGTGTTCGGCCAGATTCACCCCGCCGTCGCGGAAAATTACGGCGTCGACGCCGAGCTTTACGCGGCCGAGCTTTCGTTTGACGCGCTCATGCGCGTCAAGGGCGGCATCCCGGTTTATAAGCCGCTGCCGAAGTTCCCGTCCGTGACGCGCGACATCGCCGTGGTGTGCGCAAGCACTGTCACCGTCGGTGAGCTGACCGAGTGCATCATGGCAAACGGCGGCGAATACCTCGCCGACTGCACGCTCTTTGACGTTTACACCGGCCACCATATTGCCGAGGGCATGAAGTCCGTGGCGTTCTCGCTCACGATGCGCGCCGAGGATCAAACCCTCACCGACGAGCACGCCGAGGAGACCGTCCGCCGCGTCCTCGCCGCACTGAAAGAAAACTGCGGCGCCGTGATGCGCTGACGAAGTGCCGGCATATCGCCCATCCGTCGGCCTTGGCCGACGGATGGGCGAACGGTGCACAGCTTGGTATTTTTAATAGAATATTAATCACTTTTCGCCATTTTCCGCCTTTACTTGCGGCGCAAATGTGGTATAATTCGAGTAAAGAACGCCAAACAAGGAGGTATGATTATGGCTGACGAAACCAGAAAGTTTGAAGCGCTTGACAGCAAGACCGCGATGAAAGAGGTGCTTTCCTCGGTGTATAATTCCCTCATGGTCAAGGGCTATAACCCGATTAACCAAATCGTGGGCTATATACTCTCCGAAGACCCCACTTACATCACCAATTACAACAACGCCCGCACGCTCATCACCCGCATCGACCGCGACGAGCTCATGAGCGAGCTTGTGAAAACGTATTTGGACAAGTAAAGCGTACATAACGAATGTTTAATCGGCCTTTCGCAAAATGCGAAAGGCCGATTTTTGCGTTTTTTATTCGTTTTGCGTATTTTTCACGCGGTTTCCTGCTCGTCGAACTGGCTGTTATAAAGCTCGGCGTAAAAGCCGCCTTGGCGCAAAAGCTCGTCGTGCGTGCCGCTCTCGACGATGTCCCCGTCGCGCAAAACCAGTATGAGGTCGGAATTTTTGATGGTGGACAGGCGATGCGCGATGACGAAGGACGTGCGGTTTTCCATCAGCTTATCCATCGCTTCTTGAATCTTGCGCTCGGTGCGCGTGTCGACAGAGGAGGTGGCCTCGTCGAGGATGAGCATGGGTCGGTCGGCAATCATGGCGCGGGCAATGGTCATCTGCTGCTTTTGCCCCTGAGAAAGGCTGACCCGGTCGTTGAGCACGGTGTCATACCCGTGCGGCAGGGTGCGGATGAAGTGGTCAAGGCCGACGGCGCGGCATGCGCGGCGCATGTCCTCGTCGGTTGCGCCCTCGGTGCAATAGATGAGGTTTTCTCTCACCGTGCCCTCGAACAGCCACGTGTCCTGCAGCACCATGCAAAATTGGTCATGCACCGCCTCGCGCGTCAGCGCGCTCGTGGGCACGCCGTCCACGCGTATCTCGCCCCCGTCCGGCTCATAAAAGCGCATGAGAAGGTTGACAAGCGTGGTTTTGCCCGCGCCCGTCGGGCCGACGATGGCGATTTTCTGCCCCGGCTTGGCCGTTGCGGAAAAGTCGTTGATGACCGTCTTCCCCGTGCCCTCATAGCCGAATTTCACATGCGAAAACTCCACGCCACCGCTGACATTTTCAAGCGCCTCGCGCTTGCCGGTCTCGTCGGCAAGCTCCTCGCTCTCCAAAAACTCGAACACGCGCTCACCCGCCGCGGCGGCGGATTGCAGGGTCTGCATGGCCTGGGCGATTTGGTTGAGCGGCTGCGTGAAATAGCGCACGTACATTATAAACGCCACGATCACGCCGAACTCAATCCGCCCCGCCATGGCCAGCGCCGCGCCCACCACGCACACCGCCACATAGCCGAGGTTGCCGATGAAGCCCATCAGCGGCTGCATAAGCCCCGAAAGGCACTGCGCCTTGAACCCGGCGGTGCGCATTTGCGCGTTCAGCTCGTCAAATTCGGATAAAACCTCACGCTCGGCGTTGTACGCCTTGATGACGCCCTGCCCGGTGTACATTTCCTCCATGTAGCCGTTTATCTCGCCGAGCTTGCGCTGTTGAGTGACGAAATATTTCTGCGAGTGCTTCATGATGATGCTCATCAGCGCAAAGCCCAAAACCGTGGACAGCACCGCCGTGAGCGTCATGGTGAGGTTGGTGATGGCCATCATGAACAGCGACCCGGCAAACAGCACTATCGCGTGCACAAGGTTTGCGATGCACTGGTTGAGCGACTGGCCGATGGTGTCCACGTCGTTTGTCACGCGCGACAAGATATCGCCGGTGGAGCTGTGGTTGAAATACGCCATGGGCAGGCGGTTTATCTTTTTGGCAATGTCCCCGCGCAAGCGCTGGGACACCCGCTGTGTCACCATGGCCATCACCTGGCTTTGCACCAGCGACAGCGCATAGCTCGCCGCATAAAACACCACCAGCACCATGCATGCACTTGTCACGGCGGCCATGTCGATGCTGCCCATCAGCCCCGCGGAGATGAGCGTGGTGACGTCGGACAGCTTGTCCGGCCCCAAAAGCGACAGCACCGTGCCGCCCACGGCGCACAGCACCGCCACCGCGATGCCCCACACATGCGTCCGGCAATAGTACAAAAGCTTTTTCCACGTGCCCACCAGATCCTTGGGCTTTTCCACGACTCTGCCGCGTCCCGGCCCGCGGCCGGGGCCGCGCCCCATGCCCATCGGGCGCGGGGGTGTGCTTCTCGTTTCGCTCATGCCAATTCCTCCTCACTCAGCTGTGAAAGCGCGATTTGCCGATAAACCTCGCAGGTGCGCATGAGCTCGTCATGCGTCCCGCTGCCGACGACGCTGCCCTCGTCGAGCACGATTATCCTGTCGGCATCGCGTATTGTGCCGATGCGCTGGGCGACGATGAGGCGCGTGGCCTCGCCGCAGTATTCATCCAGCGCGCGGCGCAGTGCCTTGTCGGTTTTATAGTCCAGCGCGGAAAACGAATCGTCAAACACGTATATCTCCGCATCGCGGCACACGGCGCGCGCGATGGAAAGCCGCTGCTTCTGCCCGCCGGAGAGGTTGCCGCCGTCCTGGGCGATGTCGGCGTCCGCGCCGTTTTCCATGGCGGAGACAAAGTCGTCGGCCTGCGCGATGCGCAAGGCCTCATCCACACGCCCGGCCACTTCCTCCGGCGCACGGCCGTTGTCGCCAAAGGCGACATTCGTGCGCACACTGCCCTTGAACAGCGTCGCCTTTTGCGCCGCGAAGCCGATTTTGTTTCGCAGCTGCTGCTGGGTGTAATCCTTCACGTCCACCCCGTCCACGAGCACCTGACCCTCGCTGACGTCATAAAAGCGGGGGATCAAGTTGATGAGCGTGCTTTTGCCGCTGCCGGTCGCGCCGATAAAGGCCACGGTCTCGCCCTTGTGCGCCGTGAAGCTCACGTCGCGCAGCACATATTCCTCCGCGTCGGGATAGCGGAACGAGACCTTGCGAAACTCCACTTCGCCCTCGTGCCCCGCCAGACCCTCGGCGCCCGCGCCGTCGATTATCGTGGGCTCGGTGCCCAGCACCTCGTTGATACGCGCGGCGGACACGCTCGCCCTCGGCAGAATCATGAATATCATCACCAGCATCATGAATGACATCACCACCTGCATCGCGTAGGTAGAGAACACCACCATCTCCGAAAACAGCGTCACCCGCGCGCCCATGGCCGCTGAGTTTATCAGTATCGCGCCAATCCAATAAATTGCGAGCGTAAGCGAGCTCATTATGAGCTGTATGCTCGGCGACATGAACGCCATTGTCCGTTGGGTGAAAAGCTGATTCTCGGTCAGCTCGCTGTTGGCAAAGTCGAATTTGGCCTGCTGATATTCCTCGGCGTTATATGCGCGGATGACGCGCAGACCGTTGAGATTTTCGCGCGTGACGCGGTTGAGATCGTCCGTCAGGGTCTGCACACGCTTGAACTTCGGCATCGACACGATGATGCACACCGCCACCGTCAGCAGCAGCACCACGACGGCCACCGCCGTCGTCAGCGACCATTCGCGGCTCTTGCCGACTATCTTCGCCGTCGCCCACACGGCCATGATGGGCGCTTTCACCAGCACCTGCAAGCCCATCACTATCAGCATCAGCACCTGCGTGGTGTCATTGGTCGAGCGGGTGATGAGGCTGGCCGTGGAAAAGCGGCTTATCTCCTCCATGGAGAAGGACTGCACCTTTTTGAACATCTTTTCCCGCAGAATCGCGGCGAAGTTCGACCCGATGCGCGCGGTGCACACGGCGGTCAACATCGAGGCCGTCAGGCTGCCGAGGGCGCACAGCAGCATCAGCCCGCCGTGGCGCAATATCTCCGACATGGCGCTGCCCGGCGTCTGCACGAGCACGGTTATCTTCGACATATAGTCCGGCATCGTCAGCTCCAGCCACACCTGCGCCACCACAAAAAGCAGCGCACAGGCGGACAGCCCCCACTCCTTTTTCGTGAAATTTTTCAGTATTTTAAGCATTTTTACCCCCTCCGAATTACATATAAAAAGAACCGACGGAGCGTATCTTACGATCGTCCGTCGGACTTATTATAATTCCGGTTTTTTAACTGACAAGAAACATTGTATTAGCAAACTGTTAACATGCTTTAGTGCGCTAACGCACCACCACGTTCTCCTCGCCCAAAAGCTCCTTCAGCTCGTCCACGAGCGCGCGGTGAATCACGCACTGCGCCACGAGCTTTTTCTTTTCCCGCTCGCAGTAGATTATCATCTGCTGCCCGCCGGGGAACATGGTCAATATCAGCTCGATGCGCGCCTTGATGGGGTCATCCTCGCTTTTGAGCTTCACCCACAGCTTTTTGCCGCTGTATTCGTCCCTGTTGCGGGCGCGCGCTTCCTCGGTGGGGCTCGTGCGGACGCTGTCCGCGTCCGCAATCGGGCGCACGAAGTCGACCATCAGCTGCGGCTCTTTTTCGTCGCGCACGGAGATGCGCCCGCGCACGATGAGGGGCTCATTTTCGCGGATGTGCTCGCCGCATTTGTCCAAAACGCGCTGGAACGCAATCATTTCAATACTCCCGGTGTCGTCTTCGAGCACGATATAGCTCATGAGCGAGCGGTTTTTCGTCGGCCGGGTTTTCGCCGACACCACCACGCCCGCCACGGTTATCGTCTGCCCGTCGACAAAGCTGTGCGGCTCACTGTCGGAGGCGAGGTCGTTCATCACCACGCCTATCGCCTGCGCGCCCACGCGGCGCACGGCCTCGCGGTATTCGTCCATCGGGTGACCGGTGAGATAAAGCCCCGTGACCTCCTTTTCCATCGCCATGCGCTCGCGCGCGGTGTAGTCCTCAATGTCCGGGATGGGCACCTCCACCGGCTGCATCTCGCCGTAATCGTCGCCGTCCGCGCTGTCGCCGAACAGGTCAAGCTGGCCGGCGATGTTCTGCTTGAGCGCCTGCGCCACGGAGTCCAGCACCGCCTCGTGAATCTGCATGAGGGCGCGGCGGCGATAACCCAGCGAGTCGAACGCCCCGGCCTTGATGAGGCTTTCCACGGCGCGGCGGTTGAGGTCTTTGCCGCCCATGCGGCGGCAAAACTCCGCAAAGTCCTTGAAAGGCCCGTTTTGCTCGCGCTCGGCCACGAGCGCGTTTATCGCGCCCCAGCCTATCCCCTTTATCGCCACCAGACCGTAGCGCAGGTTCTCCCCCGCGACGGTGAAGTTTGCGCCCGACTCGTTGACATCCGGCGGCAAAAGCCTTATGCCGATTTCGCGGCACTCGGCGATATATTCGGCCACCTTGGGGCTGTTATCCAGCACCGAGGTCAACAGCGCGGCCATGTACTGCTGAGGGTAATGCCGCTTCATGTACGCCGTGCGGTAGGCAACTATCGCGTAGCATACGGCGTGGGCTTTGTTGAAGGCATAGCTTGCAAAGTCCAAAATTTCGTCGTATATGCTGTTGGCCACGGCCTCGCTCACGCCGTTTGCCACAGCGCCGGGTATACCGCGCTCGGCGTCGCCGTGGATAAAGGCCACGCGCTCGGCGTCGATGACCTTGTGCTTTTTCTTGCTCATCGCGCGGCGTATCATATCCGCCTGCCCCAGCGAGAACCCCGCAAGGCGGCGGAAAATCTCAATCACCTGCTCCTGATACACGATGCACCCGTAGGTCACCGAGAGTATCGGGCGCAGCAGCTCGTGCTTATAGCTGGCCTTTTCCGGGTGGGCGGAGCATTCGAGAAAGCGCGGGATAGAATCCATCGGGCCGGGGCGATAGAGCGCGATGAGCGCGGTGATGTCCTCTATGTTTTTCGGCTTGAGGGACGTGCACACGCCTGTCATGCCCGTGCTTTCAAGCTGGAACACGCCGCTTGTCCGCCCGGCGGCAAGCATTTCGTAGGTCGCCGCGTCGTCCTCGGGCGCATTTTCTATGGTGAAGCCCGGCTCGCTTTTTTGCACCAGCTTCACCGCGTCGTCCAGCACCGTCAGATTTCGCAGGGCGAGAAAGTCCATTTTCAGCAGCCCCAGCTCTTCCAGCGTCGTCATCGGATACTGGCACACCACGGCCTCGTCGTTTTTCGCCAGCGGCACATATTCATACACCGGCCTCTCGGTGATCACCACGCCGGCGGCGTGGGTGGAGGCGTGGCGCGGCATGCCCTCCAGTGCGCGCGCGGTGTCGATGAGGCGCTTTAATGTGTCGTCGGTCTCATACATGTCGCGCAGGGGCTTGGACAGCTTCAGCGCTTCGTCCAGCGTGATGTTCAGCGCGCCCGGCCCGGAGGGGATTTGCTTTGCCACGGCGTCTGTCTCCGCGTATGTCACGGACAGCGCCCGCCCCGCGTCGCGCACGGCGTTGCGCGCGGCCATCGTGCCGAAGGTGACAATCTGCGCCACGTGGTCCTCGCCGTACAGGCGCTTGACATAGTCTATCACCTCGCCGCGGCGGTTGACGCAAAAGTCCACGTCGATATCCGGCATGGACACGCGCTCCGGGTTCAAAAAGCGCTCGAAGAAGAGGCTGTATTTAATCGGGTCGACGTCCGTGATGTGCAGGCAATAGCTCACCACGCTCCCGGCCGCGCTGCCGCGCCCGGGGCCGACGGGGATGCCGTTTCGCTTGGCATAGCCGATGAAGTCCGACACGATGAGGAAATAGTCCACAAACCCCATCTTGTTTATCATGTCCAGCTCATATTCAAGCTGGCCGTGCACTTCGGGGCTTTCGGGGTAGCGCTCGGCAAAGCCCCGCTCGCACAGCTTTTTGAGATATTCAAAGCTGTCCGTCTCCCCCTCCGGCAGCTTGAAGCGCGGCAGGAAATAGTGGCCGAACTGAAAGTCAAAATCGCACATCTCGGCGATTTTGACGGTGTTGTCCGCCGCGTCCCGAAAATCCGGGAACAGCGCGCGCATTTCCTCCTCGCTTTTCAGATAAAGCTCCTGCGATTCAAAGCGCATGCGGTTCGGGTCGTCGACGGTTTTGCCCATCTGAATGCACATCAAAACGTCTTGATAATACGCGTCCTTTTTCTCGATGTAATGCGCGTCATTGGTCAGCACAAGGGGTATCCCCGTCTCGCGGTGCAATGAGATGAGCTCGCGCGCGGCCTTTTTCTCGTCGAACAGGCCGTGGTCTTGGATTTCCAGATAAAAATTCCCCTCGCCGAAGAGGGTGTTCAGCTCTCGGGCGCGCTCGCGCGCGCCCACGTAATCGCCGTGGATGAGCTTTTGCGGAATCTCCCCCGCGAGGCAGCCCGACAGGCAGACAAGCCCCTCGCTGTGCTCATGCAGCAGCTCCCAGTCGATTCTCGGCTTGATATAAAACCCGTCCGTGAACCCCGCCGACACGAGATAGCACAGGTTTTTGTACCCCGTCTCGTTTTTGCACAGGAGTATGAGGTGAGAATAATTCGCGTCGGTGATGTGCTCTTTGTCGCTCATGCGGCGCGGCGCGACGTATACCTCGCACCCGATTATCGGCTTTATCCCCGCGTCCTTGCACGCCTTGTAAAACGCCACCGCGCCGTACATCACGCCGTGGTCGGTCACGGCGAGCGCATTCTGCCCCAGCTCGGCGGCCTTTTTCGCGATTTGGTCAATGCGGCACGCCCCGTCGAGCAGGGAATACTCCGTATGCACATGCAGATGAACAAAGCTCATTTAAGTTTCCTCTTGTTTTTCTTTCTCGCTCTCCGGCACCATGCCTATCAGCTTTCTGAACCGATGGCTCAAACAGCTTTTCGTCACCGGCGGGTTGGACAGCAGCGCGAGGTCGGCAAGGCTTGCCGCGGGGTTCGTGATGCGCAAAAGCGCCGCGTCCTTCAGCGCCTCCGGCAGCGCGTCCAGCCCGTATTCGCGCGCGAGATATTTAATCGCGCGCAACTGCTCCTCGGCGGCGAGGACGGTTTTGTCCGCATTGGCCGAGTCGCAGTTAATCTGGCGGGTGATGGTGTTGCGCATTTCCTTGTCCACCTTCGCCGTCATCACCTTCATCGCCGTAGACGGCGCGCCCAGGGTGGTGAAAAAGTCGGCAATGGCGTCGGCCTGCTTGAAATACAGCAGCGAGTTGCCGCTCCGCTCGCTCTCCTTGGGCGAAAAGCCCATGTCCAGCAGCATGGAATAAACCTCGCGGCTGACACTGCGGTGGGGCGTGGCAAGCTCAAGGTGATAGCGCTTGTCGGGGTCGGTCACGCTCCCCCCGGCGAGAAACGCGCCGCGCACAAAGCTTGCCCGGCAGCAGTCCTCCTCCAGCACGCCGTAATTGACGTGGTGGGTCAAGAATGTCTCCCGCTCCGCGCCATAGGTCTCTAATATCCGCGATATCTTGTCCGCATCGGTGATGACGAAGCTGCGCTTGCCCGCCGCGCCGTCGGGCGGCAGGGTGTCAAAGCTCAGCGCAAACGCGCGGCGAAAAAGCCGCGGCAGTCGCGCGGCAAACGCGTCGGACGCCGTGATCACGCGAATCTCCCGTGCGGAAAATGTGTTGCAGTACATCAGCACGCCGTAGCTTTCCGCCACGGCGTCGCACTTGCGCTCCGGCTTTTCGCGGCAAAGCTCGCTCTTGGCCTCGGATGAAAATGACATGGTTTTCTCCTCACTTTTCAACATCGCGGTTGATGTTGACCGAGCTAATCCCCTTGGCGGTGAGATAGTTGTTGAGCGCCGAGGCAATGGCCACGCTCCTGTGCCGCCCGCCGGTGCATCCGATGGCGATGGTGAGCGTGAGCTTGCCCTCCTCGATGTAAAGCGGCAAAAGATAGTCCACCATGTCCTCCAGCTTTTGCATGAACGTCCTCGTCTGCTGATAGCCGAACACAAACTCGAACACGGGTCTGTCGAGCCCCGTCATATCGCGCAGGTCGTCCACATAAAAGGGATTGGGCAGAAAGCGCGCGTCGAACACCAAATCCGCGTCCATCGGCATGCCGTGCTTATAGCCGAAGCTCATCACCACGATGTCAATCTCGCGCTTGCGCCCGTCACCGGCGAAGAGGGAAAAGAGCCTGTTTTGCAGCATGCCGAGCGTCAGCCCGGCGGAGTTGACGATGAAGTCTGCCCGCTCGCGCACAGGCGCGAGCAGCTCCTGCTCCTTTCTTATTGCCTCCTCCACGCTCATCCCGCGCGTTTGCAGCGGGTGGCGGCGGCGCGACTCCTTGTAGCGCTTGACGAGCGTTTTCTCGTCCGCGTCCATGTACAGCATTCGGCAGCTGCAATTCATCGCGGCGAGCTGGTCCACGGCGGTCAACAGGCTTTCAAACCCGCCTTTTTCACGCACGTCCGTCACCAGCGCCACGCGCTCATAGCGCCCCGCCGTCGCCACGCACAGCTCGGCAAAGCGCGGCATGAGAGCCGCGGGCATGTTGTCCACGCAGTAGTAATCCAAATCCTCCAGCACGTCCGCCGCGCGGCTTTTGCCCGCGCCGGACAGCCCGGTTATTATCAAAAACTCCATCTTTCGCCCCCGTTTTCGCGTTTATTCCGCCGCGTCGCCGTCGGCGGCGAAGCCGCCGAACGCGCCCTCAACAAACCTGTTGCGCGGCACCTGCGGGCCGTGGTCTTCCAGCTTATAATCCGGCGGATAGAGTATTATCTCCGGCTCAAGCACGATGTTCGAGTGCTCATATACGCGCCGGCGCACTTCCTTCAAAAGCTCATGCACGTCGCAGGCAGTGGCGTTGCCGGTGTTGACGACAAAGCCCGCGTGCTTCTCGCTCACCTGCGCGCCGCCCACGGCAAAGCCTTTCAGCCCCGCCTGCTCGATGAGTGCGGCGGCATAATGCCCCTCCGGCCGCTTGAACGCGCTGCCCGCCGAGGGCATATCCAGCGGTTGCTTATCCCGCCGCCGCTCGTTCAGCTCGCGCATTTTCGCGGCAATCTCGTCCTTGTCGCCGGGTGTGAGGCGGAACACCGCGCTCATTATCACGTTGCCCGGAATCTTTTTGAATGCACTCGTGCGGTATCCGAAGTCGCACTTTTCCCCCTCGGTCTCATAAAGGCGCTGCTCCGGGATGTAGTAGGTCACCACGCTCTCCACGCAGTCCTTCAGCTCTCCGCCGTAAGCGCCCGCGTTCATCAACACCCCGCCGCCGACAGAGCCCGGTATCCCGGAGGCAAATTCCAGCCCGGCCAGCCCGTTTTGCTGGGCAAATGCGGCCAGCTTGCTCAGCGGCACACCCGCCTCGGCGTATATCGCCCCGTCGGGCAAGAGGAACAGCTTCGTCAACTTATCCGTGCTCACGGCGAACACCTCCGCCATGCCCTCGTCGGGGAAAACCGTGTTCGTGCAGTTGCCGAGCATGAGGGGCGCCAGCTCGTGTTCTTTGAGTATGCAGCACAGCTTTGCCAAGCTCGACACATCGCCGGGGCTTGCCAGAGCGCGAATCGGCCCGCCCACGCGGAACGAGCAATGCTCGCTCATCGGCTCATTTTCGAGGATTTTCATCCCCGGAAAAGTGTTTTTTATCTCAATTATCGCTTTTTCAAGGTTTTCCATAGCAGTCTCCACTCGTGATTATTTCCACCCACCGGCGTCAATTGCCGAGTCATGCTCGGCGGCCAGCGCCTCGGCGGCGTTGTAGCCCATTTTCTTTTGCCTGTTGTTCATCGCGGCAAGCTCCACAATGACGGCGAGGTTGCGCCCCGGCCGCACAGGCACGGTCACCAGCGGCAGCGTCACGCCGAGTATCGTCTCTCGCTCGTCCGTCAGGCCGAGCCGGTCATACATCTTGCCCTCGACCCACGGCTCCATGCGCACAACGAGGTCAATCGCGCTCTCCGGCTTCACCGCGCCCACGCCGTAGATGTGCCGCACGTTGATCACGCCTATGCCGCGCAGCTCCATGTAATAGCGTATCATCTCCGGCGCACTGCCAAGAAGGCTTTGCCGGTCAATGCGTTTTATCTCCACAGCATCATCGGCGATAAGCCGGTGGCCGCGTTTAATAAGTTCGAGCGCGGTCTCGCTTTTGCCGATGCCGCTGTCGCCCACGAGCAGCACACCCTCGCCGTAAACCTCCACCAGCACCCCGTGCGTCGTCATGCGCGGGGCGAGATAGTGCTGCAATAAGCCGATGAGGTTCGCCTGGAAGTTCGACGTGTCATCATTCGTGATGAACACGTTGCGGTTGAAGCGAACCGCCATCTCCAAGCACTCCGGAAACGCCGTCACCCCGTGGCAAATTACCAGCCCCGCGATATCGTACTGCATGAACTTTTCAAAGGCGGCTGTGCGCTCCTCGACGGTCAGCGTGTCGAGATACGTGCTTTCGACCCGGCCGATAATTTGCAGTCTGTGCGGGTCAAAGTAGTTGTAAAAGCCCGTCAACTGCATAGCCGGGCGGTTGACATCCGCCGTGGTTATCACGGCGGTCTCATAATCACTCGACAGGTGCAGGGGCTTGAGCTCCAGCTCCTCCGCGATGGTTTTCAGCTTGACGGTGTACTTGTTGCGCATACGGCAACGCCTCCTTTGCGCCGGCAGCGGGGCAAACGAAAGCCGCAGCAGCCCCGCCGGTTTTGTACCTGATTCAGTAACTATATTATATTCTATTTCGCCCCGTTCGGCAATACCCGCAAACGCATCCGGGCGTTGAAATTTTTATTAAAGTACACATTTATGCATTTCATTTATCGTTTTGCATCCTCCGTCACAACTCACATACAAAAACCCCCGCGCCTTTATGGCGCGGGGGTCACTATATCAACTCCACACATAGTAAAACCGCCGCAGATTGCTCTGCAGCGGTTTGTGTTGGCATTGACCTATCTTCCCGGTCCGTCTCCAGACAAGTATTGTCGG
>CAZXVA010000049.1:0-13971 GCA_964644305.1 uncultured Oscillospiraceae bacterium | reverse complement strand
CCATCACCGCTCAGTGCACCGTTTTCGCCGAGTCCGAGGTCATCACTCTCGTCGGCGAAGGCAAGGCGACCGATGAAATCGCCGCCGGCATCGAAATGGCAGTTGCAAAGCGCTGCTTCGTCATGGCCAAGAAGGCCGGTGCGACCGACTCTATCACCCTCACCGGTGGCTGCGCCAAGAACGACGGCCTCAAGGAAGCCATTGAGCACGTTCTCAAGCTCAAGGTCATCAACCTCAAGACCGACCCTCAGCTCATGGGTGCTCTCGGCGCCGCCGAGTACGCTCGCCAGAAAGGCATGAGCAAGAAGTAATTTCCCAAACAAACCACAAAAACCACCCGCAGACATTCTGCGGGTGGTTTTTCTTGTTGATTGTTCAAGCAAAAATCAGCAAGCTGCTTTTGCAATTGAAATGAAGAAAAAGTTCAAAAATTACGCCATGACAAACCGAAACACGCCGTTTTGCCAAATAGAAGTACTGACAGTGCCACTCTCCGACTGCTTCCTCTATGAGGAAGCTGTCGCCGCACAGCGGCGACTGATGGAGTCACCCGCGCCGCACGGCGCGGTCTGCCTAGCCGCCGTTTTGCGTTTGCCGCCACACTCAAACAGAACGCCAATCAACGTCTTCTCACCCCTCCGCCTCATAACATCTGCCGTTTTCGCAGATATAGAACTTTGCTTTGTCGCCGTTGGGGGCGGCGTCGCGGGTGAAGGGGACGGCCTCGGCGAGGGCGGCGGTGCGCGCCGGGGTTTTCAAAAGCACCGTCAGCTCCGGCGAGTAGCGCGCCGTGACAGCGCGCAAAAGCTCCGGCACAGTCTCATCCGGCGCAGCGCACAGTATCTCCCGCGTCGGAAACTCCGCCGACATCAGCGCGCACAGCGCGAACGCACACCCCGCCGGCGCGCCCTTTGCGTACGCAAAGGTGAACGCGAGCAGCGCGTCGCGCCTTTCGCGAAGCTCAGAGTTGCCCGTCAGGCGGAACAGCGCGTCATACAGCACCGCCGCGCCGCCGTTGCCGGACGGCATCGCCCCGTCGAACACCTCTTGCGCCCGGCAGATGAGTGCTTCCGCCGTGTCCGACGTGCGGCAAAGCCCGCCGCGCCCGTCGGCAAAATGCACGTGGACGAAGTCGGCCAACTCCCGCGCGCGCAGAATATGGCGCGCGTCATAGTCCGCCGCATATAGCTCGACAAGCCCCAGCGCGTAAAACACATAATCGTCCAATTGCGCGGCGTTTTTCGCGCCTGCGCCGTCGGTGTATACGGCCATGAGCGCGCCGTTTTCATAAAGCGCGCCCGCCATGAACTCCGCAAGTGCCTCCGCCGCCGCGAGATAGCGCGCATCGCCGAACGCGCGCGCCGCACGGGCGAGCGCCATGAGCATCAGCCCGTTCCACGCGGTGAGTATCTTGTCGTCGGTTTTCAGCTCGTGCCGCTCGGCGCGATAAAGGCGCAGCCGCTCGCGATAATCGTCGTACCCCTCCGGCAAAAGCGCCCAGCGCGTGTTGATGAGCAGGTTAGGGATGCTTTTGCCGCGGTAATTGCCCTCGGCGGTGATGTCATAGCACTCGCAAAAGTGCCGCCCGGCCTCCTCGCCCAGCACGTCGCACACCTCACCGGGGGTGAAGAGATAATACGCGCCCTCCTTGCCGTCGCTGTCGGAGTCCTGCGCGCTGTAATACCCGCCCGCGGGGCTTGACAGCTCGCGCATGAGGTAATCCAGCGTGCTCTCGGCCACGAGGCGATAGCGCTCCAAGTGCCCCTGCTGCCACGCCTCGGTGTAAACGTAGGCCAGAAGCGCGTTGTCGTAAAGCGTCTTTTCAAAATGCGGGGCGAGCCACTCCCGGTCGGTGGAATAGCGCGCAAAGCCCCCGCCGAAGTGGTCATAAATCCCGCCCTTGTACATCGCCGTCAGCGTGCTTTCGGCCATGGCGCGCGCGGTCTTGTTGCCCGTGTACGCGCTGTAGCGCAGCAAAAACAGTGTGTCATGCGGCGAGGGGAACTTCGGCGCGTCGCCGAAACCGCCGTATTCCGCGTCAAAGCTCGCGGCAAGCTGGCTGTACGCGCGCTCTATCGTCTCCTGCGCCGGGGCGGCGGGGGAGAGGGGCTCGGCCGGCCCCACGCGCGCGGTGATGTCCTCCGCCGCGCGCAAAAGCGCGGCGCGATCCACGCGCCACTTGCGCGCGACCGCCTCCAACAGCGCCCGAAGCCCCGGTTGGCCGTTTTTGCCCTCGCGCGGGATGTACGTCCCGGCGAAAAACGGCTCTTGCTGCGCCGTCATAATCACCGTCATCGGCCATCCGCCCGCCACGTTCATCGCCGCGCATGCGCGCAGATACACGCTGTCAATGTCCGGCCGCTCCTCGCGGTCGACGAGTATGCACACATACTCCCGGTTCAAAATGCGCGCGACCTCGGCGTTTTGAAATGACTCCTGCGCCATCACGTGACACCAGTGGCAGGTGGAGTACCCGATGCTCAAAAACACGGGCTTGTCCTCCCTTGCGGCCTTTTCAAAGGCCGCCTCGCCCCAGGGGTGCCAATCCACCGCGTCTGCGGCGTGGGCGCGGAGATAGGGGGATGTGTCGTTTGCAAGGATATTGTTCATGCGTCGGCCTCCGTTGATTTCTTGTTGCCTACATTATATAATCTCTCCCGCGCGCTTGCAAGCCGTGGCGCGAAAAAACCTTGTCGAGAAAAAGACAAGCCGGATTGAATAATAATTCAACTTTTTTGTTTACTTTCTTAAAGAAATGTGATATTCTATTCCGCAAAGGGCATAAAGAAACATTAACAAGCACGATTGCAGCCCCGAAAACGGCTGCAAATCGAACATTTTTTGCCAAGGAGGAACATCATGGTTAAATTTGCAGAGAGAATGAATGAAGTCAAGGCTTCCGATATCCGCGAGCTGCTCGCGCTTACCAACAAGCCGGAAATTATCTCCTTCGCCGGCGGCCTCCCCGCGCCTGAGCTTTTCCCTGTGGACAAGATTAAGGCCGCGACCGACGCCGTCCTTGACGAGAACGGCCGCGCCGCGCTTCAGTATGGCCCGACTGACGGCCTGCTCAGACTCAGAGAGCAGATTTGCGACCGCCTTCTTGCCAAAAACAGCATCCACACCACCCCCGAAAACATCATCATGACCGCCGGCAGCCAGCAGGGTCTTGACTTTGTGGCGCGTCTGTTCGTCAACCCCGGCGACGTGGTACTGATGGAAAGCCCGTCCTACCTCGGCGCAATCAACGCCTTCCAGCTCAGCGAGCCGAAGTTTCTCGAAGTGCCGACGGACGAAAACGGCATGGTCATGGAAGAGCTGGAGAAAATCCTCGCCACCACCGACAATGTCAAGATGATTTACGTCATCCCCGACTTCCAGAACCCCTCCGGCCGCACCTGGCCGCTCGAGAGACGCAAAAAATTCATGGAGATCGTCAACAAGTACGAAGTCATGGTCATCGAGGACAACCCCTACGGCGAGCTGCGCTACAAGGGCGAGTTCCTGCCCTCCCTCAAGAGCATGGACACCAAGGGTCTCGTCATCTACCTCGGCACCTTCTCCAAGATTCTCGCCCCCGGCTACCGCCTCGCGTGGATCTGCGCCAGCCACGAGGTCATTGAAAAGATAAACCTCATCGCACAGGCGGCGGTTCTGCAAACCTCCACCATCTCGATGATGATCGTCTCCAAGTTCATTGACATGTTTGACCTTGACGAGCATGTTGAAACCGTCCGCGCCGCCTATGAGCACCGCTGCGGCGTGATGATGGACGCGATGGCCGAGTATTTCCCCAAAGAGGTCAAGTACACCGTCCCCGACGGCGGCCTGTTCACTTGGGCAGAGCTCCCCGAGTACATCGACACCAAGGTCATGGCCACTCAGGCGCTCGCTCAGAACGTGGCTTATGTCCCCGGCATCGGCTTCTTCCCCAACGGCAACAATCATCACTGCATGCGCCTTAACTACTCCTGCATGCCCGATGACAGAATCGTTGAGGGCATCAAGCGCCTTGCCGACGTCATCAAGGCCAACCTCAAGTAATATCCGCCAATCCACGGCTTCCGACGGGCAAACCCGCCGGAAGCCGTTTTTTCACAAAAAACTGTGGAAAACGCGCCGCGTATACACTATAATGAAGATAGTACATGTTTCAACAGGAGGTGCGCCATGAAAAGATTGCTCGCCCTGCTTCTTTCGGCGGCGGGGCTGGTGCTGTGCGCCTGCGGCGCCGCGGCCGCGCCCACGGCGACGGCCACGCCGACCGACGGCCTAGTGCGCACGGAAGTCACAGTCAAGGGCGTTTCGACCCTCAGCCTATATAAAGACACCGTCACCCTCACGGATAACCCCGGCGGTGACGCGCTTTGCACCGTCACCTACCCTCAGCTCGCCCTCTCCGAGGATGACGCGGCGGCCTACCCCGCGCTCGCGCGCGCCTTCGGCGCGCTCAACGCTCAAAGCACCGCGAACAGCCAAGAGTCCTACACCCGCCTTCTCGCCGCCGCCGACGCGGATATGCAGCGCCGCGCCGCCGCGCCCATGCCCGACCCCACCGCCGACGGGGAAAACGACGGCGAGAGCGCGGAGTTTGAAATGTTTTATCGCCATGATGACCTCACCATCCCCCGCGCCGACAGCCGCGCCGTCAGCATACTTTATTCCATGACCAGCTTTTCCGGCGGCGTCCACGGGAATTATTATTTTTACAGCACCAATCTCGACACGGCCGGCGGCCGCTCGCTGCTGCTGTCCGAGGTCGTCACCGACATGGCGAAATTGCGCACGATTTTGGAGGATAAGCTCCGCGAAACCTATCCCAAGGCCGACTTCACCGGGCTTGAAGACGCGCTCAATGACTATTTTGCCGACCCCGCGTCGTTCACATGGACGCTCGACTATGAGGGGCTCAGCTTCTTTTTCAGCCCCGGCGAGCTTGCCTCCTTTGACGACGGCAAAATAATCTGCACCTTGCGCTTTTCCGAGCTTGCGGGGCTGTGCGACGCGTATTATACATCCACCCCGACGGATTACGTTGTCCCGTTCACGGACGGGCGTGTGCTGAATCTCGACCTCAATGCCGACGGTGTCAGCGATGAGGTGAGCGTGGAAAAGGTTTATTCCGCCAAGGCCGACGAGATTGAAAAGCTTGTCATCAGCGTCGGCGGCAGGGAGTATGTGGCCAACACCCCAATGCTCGACTGCACGCTCTATCTCGTCAACATCTCCTCCGCGCGCTATTATCTCTATGTCAGCGCGCAAAATCTCACCGGGTACGGCTATCTCAGCGTTTATAAGCTCGACCGCTCCGGGGCGAGCCTTGTCGGCATGGTGTATGACAGCAGCCTTGACGCCGCGGGCTATGCCGACACTTTGCCCGGCGCGCCGCTTTTGACCAGCCCCGGCGCGTTCACCCTCGGCACGAGAATCCGCTATCTCGGCACGCTCACCGGCATCAAGACCTATTCCGTCGGGCTTGACGGCATGCCCGCCACCGATGACGCGTATTATGCCCTCTCCGGCGCCGCCCCGCTCACGCTCAAATCCCAGCTCGTCACCGCCACCATCGACGCCGCCGGCAGCGGCACGTTTGCCGCCGCCACCATCAACCCCGGCACGCGCATGAGCTTTTTGCGCTCAGACGGCGCGGGCGCGGTCGACATGGTCACGGACACGGGCGTCTATTGCCGCCTCTACGTCAGCGGCAACCCCGGCGCGCAAAACGTCAACGGCATGCCCGCCGACAGCGTGTTCGACGGCATAGCGGCGAATTGACGCGTGAACTATTCCGCCGCGCCGGGCGAAGGCGCTTGCCCCCGGCATGTTCAGAAAAAAGTTACAAAATATTCAGATTATTAAACTCCATCTTTGCGTGCGCCGTGATATAATACAGTAAAATGATTTGAAAAAGGCGGGTCGAACTTGGAATTCAACAAGAAGAACACAAAGTGCGTCATGCTCATCATCCTCTTCACGCTTTTAGTGTACTGGGGGCTGCACAACGCCGCACAGCTTTTGGGGCTCATTCGCTCGCTTTTGAAGCTCCTCAGCCCGTTTATAATCGGGCTGTGCCTCGCGTTCGTGATGAATCTGCTGCTGTGTCCGCTTGAGCGCGCGTGGGATGACATTTTTGAAGACAGCAAGGGCAAGGCCAAGACCAAGCTCAAGCGCCCGGTGTGCCTCGTGCTGTCGTTCGTGATTTTCTCCGGCTTAATCAGCACCTTGTTTTTCGTCCTCATTCCGCAAATATCCGCCACCGCGTCCACGATTTCCGGAAAAGTGCCCGACGCGATTATGAAAACAGAGCTTTGGTGGGCGAACATCACGGCCTTTTTCGCCGAGCACAACGTGGTTTTGCCCTCGTTTGACCTCGAGCCCGAGCGCATTGTCAAAACCGTCAGCGATTTCATGGCCGAGCAGGGCGAAATGGTGTTCGGCAAGACCATGGACATCACCATTTCCATCTTTTCCGCGCTCATCAACCTCATTCTCGCGCTGGTGTTCTCGCTGTATGTGCTCGCGCAGAAAGAGCGCCTTGCGCGCAACTCCAAGCGCCTGATGTACGCCGCGCTGAAAAAGCAGACTGCCGACCGCATTTTGGAGCTGCTGCGCCTGACGGAGGACACGTTCTCCCGCTTCGTCAGCGGCCAGGTCACCGAGGCGTGCATCCTCGCCACGCTTTGCTTTGTCGGCATGTCGATTTTCCGCATGCCCTACGCGCTGGTGGTGTCGTTTGTCATCGGGTTCACCTCGCTCGTGCCGATTTTCGGCGCGTGGGTGGGCGCGATTGTGGGCGCGTTTCTCATCGTGTTCGTCAGCCCCATCAAGGCGCTTGCGTTCGTCCTCTTTCTGCTCGTTCTCCAGCAGGTTGAGGGCAACATCATCTACCCCAAGGTCGTCGGCAAGTCTGTGGGTCTGCCGGGGATATGGGTGCTTGCGGCGGTCACAATCGGCGGCGGGCTGTTCGGCGTGAGCGGCATGCTCTTCGGCGTGCCCATCTTCTCCGTTATATTTACGCTCATGACCGAGTTCGTCCGCTCGCGCGCTGACCGTCTCCCGCCCGAACCGGACACCGACACCAAGCCCGACGCCGACGCACCCGCCGCCGAGTGAGTTTTTTCACCCGGCCAAATCGTCATAATAATTGCTATTTTCCGCGCGACAATTGCCGCGCGGAAAATTTATGCACCTTTGGCGAAAAATGCTGTTGTGTTCTTGCCAAAGATGGAGTAATATGTATATGCAGCTGAAATTAGACTGAAAAATCACATCGGAGGACAACACCATGAATCCCTTGAAAAAGAAATATGTCAAGCCGCAGTATAGCCGCAACGTCACAATTGCCCTGACCGTGGTGCTGGCGGTGCTGTTTGTTGTCCTCGCGGTTGTCATCGTGCTTCAGGCGCGTCAGGCGCGCGCCGAGCGCGGCGAGCTGCCCGCCGCCGCGCAGCAGCTCGACCCCACCCCCGCGCCGGAGCTTGACCCCGCCGCGGCCGAGGCTCAGGCCGCCGCCGAGGCTGCCCGCGCCGAGGAAGACGCGGCCAAGCGCGCCGCCGAGGCCGAACAATACAGCGCATATCAAAAGCTCGCCAAGGGCTATGACGTCAAAATGCTCGTCATGGGCGACTCCGTGATTGACGGCACGGGCGCCTCCGCCGAGGATAAAACCTGGTACGCCCAGCTTGAAAAGCACATCAACGAAAAATACACCGCCTCCACCGGCGCGGCGTTCACGGTGGAAATCGCCGCCGGGCCGGGGCACTCGCTGTTCCCGGATTTGATGAGCGTGCGCGAGGGCGACCTCGCCTCCGACTGCGACCTCGCCGTCCTCTGCTACGGCAATGAGGACGCGGTGCTGGGCTTCGGGCCGTATTATGAGGTTCTCGTCCGCTCCATTCTCGAAAAGAACCCCGACTGCTCCATCATCTTTGTCCTCGAAGCCACCGAGGGCGGCCACTCCGAAAGAATGGTCGACGCCGAGGGCATCAGCGCCTACTATTCCATCCCCGTGGCGGACACCTTCGGCCCGTACTATGCCCTCGGTATAAAGGGCTTCTTCGGCGCGTTTGCCGACGGCGTTCACCCCAACGACCAAGGCCACGGCATATACTTTGACGCCATCAGCGCCGCCATTGACGACGCCGTCGCCGCCGACGCGGGCAAGCACGAGCTGCTTGAGCCCTCCTCCGAGCAGGCCAAGCGTTTTGAAAACATTGAGTATATCCCCGCCTCCGAGTTCACCCGCGTTGATGATATCAGCTATTCCGTCGACTATGAAAACGACGACAAGACCCCGCGCACCATCATGGTTGACTGCGGCTTTGACATCAACCGCGACAACACCAAGGTCATCGCCGATGATATCCTTTACAACCTCCCGCGCGGCACGGGCATTCACGACACCGTCAACGTCGACAGATACCTCTTCACCGCCTCCACCGAGCTTGTCGTGACCAAGTCCCTCGGCGTCCGCCTCAAGGACAAAACCCTCGCCGACGACTTCAACGGAGTTTATCTGATATGGCAGACCCCGGAGGAAACCGAAACGAAATAAGAAATAATTAAAAAATCAGCAAAAAGCCGAAACATTTCCCCCCTTTGAAACGTTTATATAAGCAGAGAGTCAACACGAATGCTTAGATAACGGAGGCGGAAAATGAAGAGGCTTTTTGCTTTTTTGCTGTGCTTTGCGATGGCGCTGCTGTGCGCTTGCGGCGCAACCGACGCCGCCGCGCCCACCCTCACCGAGGACAAGCCCCGGCTTCATAATTGCGAGCTGAAAACGTACATAGTCCGCGGCGAGGCACTCTGCCGCGAGTGCGGCGCGCTCTACAACGTCCTGCGCGCCGAGGGCGCATGCCCCAAATGCCATAGCCGGGAAAAGAAAATCCTCGGCGGCCAAGAGTTCGTGATAAAAGAAATCGCATATTGAGTCAAAAACCGGTCGGGCACAAGCAGCTTGTGCCCGACTGTGCAAACTCAACTCAACAGCCGGTTTTCATTAGAACACCAAGGTGAAAACGCGCTCCAAAGGCTTCCACGCTGGTGAAGCAGTCAGCGGCGCAGCCGCTGACTGATGAGGCCGCGCCAACGGCGCGGTTTGCCCTTCTACCGTATTCCGTTCTGCTCTTTTTTAATTAGAATAGAAGGAAAAAAGCCACGAAAAAGGCTCCCCTTGCGCAACAAGGGGAGCTGGCAGCGGCGCAGCCGCTGACTGAAGGGATCGCCCGCGCCGACGGCGCGGTTTGCCTTTCTTGCCGGGTGCAAATCCAATGTAAAAAATTTGCCTCCAAACGAAAAATAATGGTTGACAAACGCCCGCTGATTTGCTATTATAGTCGAGCCGGTCAAGTGCTGGTGTAGCTCAGTTGGTAGAGCAGCTGATTTGTAATCAGCAGGTCGGGGGTTCGAGTCCGTCCACCAGCTCCATCGTCAAACGAAGCTCGCTGCACTCCGCTTCCGCCGGAGTCGGCGAAAGCTCCGTATCCGCTCCCTCCGTTTTCCTCTTCATCGCAAAACCACTTCGTTGGGTTTTGCTCGGAGTGGCGACAGATGCCGGACAAGTTAATATGGGGGAATTCCCGAGTGGCCAAAGGGGACAGACTGTAAATCTGCTGGCAATGCCTTCGATGGTTCGAATCCATCTTCCCCCACCAGAAAAAGCCGATTGCGAAAGCAATCGGCTTTTTCAACTATGTGTGTCCTTTGAACACGCGCGAAGCACGCTTCGCGTTGAAGCGTTTGCGGAAATGGGTGGGCAAACTCACTCGCTGTACACGCGCGCCACGCGCGAGCTCAGCTCGCTTGTCAGCCCGCAGCCCTCGTCCCCGCCGATGAGCAGCGACTGATCCTGCGAGGTCAGGCAGTTGCCGCGCCCGTCATAGCCGTATATCGTCACGGCGTCGCCCACGGCGCAGTCCACGCCCGTCACGTCGGCAAACGCCTGATCCATGCAGCAGGCCAACAGCGGGCACTCCTTGCCCGCGATGAGCACCGGCGCGTGCACGCGGCACAGATTCATGTCCAGCCCGTCGCCGTACCCGACGCCGATGGTCGCCACTCGCGCGTCCTTTTCCAGGTGGAACGCCCCGGCATAGCCCAAGCCGTCGCCCGCGTGCCTGTCCTTGATTGCGGTGATGAATGTGCGCCAGGTCACCATCTCGTCAATGCCGTGGCTGACGTGGTCGGGGCTGTCCATATAAAGCCCGCGCCCGATGCGCACCGCGTCCAGTGCGTACTCCGGGAAAAGCTCATGCGAGGCGGAGGAGGAAATGTGGCGCAAAAGCCCGGTGTACCCCGCCGCTTCGAGCTGTGCCAACGCTTTTTCAAATTCGCCGTATTGATGCACGGAAAACTCGGTGTTCACCGTGTCTGCAAAGTGCGAGAACACGCCCTCGGCATGGACGTGCTTTGCCGCGTCCAGCGCGGCGATAAGCGCGGCCAGCTCCTCGCCCGGCTCAACGCCGAGGCGATGAAGCCCGGTGTCAATTTTGATGTGCACGCGCGCCTCTGCGCCGAGCGTGTCGGCGGCCGCTTCAAGCGTCGTGACAAATTCCACCGCACCGGCGGCAAGCGTCAGCCCGGCGTTGAGCGCCGAGGGCAGCTGAAACGGCAGGGCGCTGCCCATCACAAGGATGTCCAGCTTGCACCCAAAGCTCCTCAGCGCCAACCCCTCGCTTACGTGCGCCACGCCTATACATTTAATACAATCAAATTCCTCAATCGCCTTTGCGATGCGCTTGAGACCGAGGCCGTAGGCGTCATCTTTCAGCACGGGGATTAGCTGCGTCCCCTCCGGGAGAGAGGCGAGAATGGTTCGTATGTTTCGCCGCAGGATGTCTATATCAACGTATAGATAAGAGTTATTCATATTATTCACAGCAAAATGCATAATTCTCACCGCCGTTTTTTTATTTCATCGCTATTATAACCGCAAAAATACGCTTGTGCAACAGTGTTTTTGCGATATTGTGAAAATCCCACAAGTATTTTTGAAAATGGATACTAAAAAGTTGCATATTGGGTATTGACAATGAATATTTATTCGTGCTATACTCTTCCATGTCGAAAAGACAAATATGAATCAAATGAAAAATCGAGGAAACTGCAATGAAAAAGTTCGTTACTCTTATGCTCGCGCTGACGATGGTGTTCGCGCTGTGCGCATGCGGTGCACAGTCTGCCGCTCCCGCAGCCGATGACAATGTTATTATTCTCGGCACCTCCGCCGACTACGCCCCGTTCGAGTTCATGTACCCCGGCGACAACGGCGAGATGGTTTACGGCGGCATTGACGTGTTCGCCGCCGGCTACATTGCCGAGGCCATGGGCAAAGAGCTCAAGGTCGAAAACATGGCCTTTGACTACCTGCTCGCCTCTCTCCAGAAGGGTGACTATGACATGGTCATGGCCGCCATGGAGTGCACCGAGGAGCGCCTGAACGCCGCCGACTTCTCCGACCCGTACTACACCGACAAGCCCGCCATGATCCTCATCAAGGCCGACAAGGTCGATGAATTCACCACGCTTGAAAGCTTTGACGGCCTCTCCGTCGCCGCCCAGACCGGCACCACCAAGGAAGGCGTCGTCGCCGATTACCTGACCGGCGCCAACCTCGTCTCCATCCAGAACGTCAACGACATCGTCAACCAGCTCGTCAACGACAAGATTGACGCCGCCGTGCTCGACGGCAGCGTGGCCGAGAACTTTGCCGAGACCAACGCCGATCTCGCAATCGCCACCGCCTCCGAGCTTCTGCCCGCGGCCGATCCTTACTGCGTCGCCGTTGCAAAGGGCGACCCGAAGGGTCTTCTCCCCGCAATCAACGAGGCCATTGCCAAGATGAACGCCGAGAACAAGATGGATGAGTTCGTCGAGCAGGCCGCCGCTCTGTCCGACGTGGCCGAGCTTGTCTCCGCCGACGCTCCCGCCGCATAATTTGCAAGCTTTTTGCGATAAAATTACGCAAAGGAACTCAAACTGTCGGTTTACACCGCGTGAAAAAAGTGCTATAATAGGAAAGCCGTTTCAAACCGGCTTTCCTATTTGCGCATTATGGGGCACTTTCGGGTGCCGAGCGCGCATAAGCCAACACAAAGAAAGGATAACCCAAATGTGGTGGTCTAACCTATTTGCCGACATGAGCCCGGCAAGCTTTTTCAACTTTTCATTTTTGCCGAAGTACGGCGCTTTTTTCATTCAGGGCATTGAGTATACGCTGCTGCTGGCCGTGGTGTCGGTTGCGCTGGCGATAATACCCGCGATGCTGCTTGCGCTTATGCGCCTGAGCAAAAACCGGCTCATCAAGTGGATTTCCGGCGCGTATATTGCCGTGTTCCGCTCCACGCCTCTGCTTGTCCAACTCAGCATCATCTATTTCGGCCTTTTCGGCGTCATCTCCATCCCGCGCGTCACCATTCTCGGCTTTGTGGATTTGAGCCGCTTCATTCCGGGCGTCGTCGCCCTCGCGCTCAACTCCTCTGCCTACGTGGCGGAGATTTTCCGCGCGGGCATACTTGCCGTTGACATCGGCCAAACCGAGGCCGCGCGCTCGCTGGGGCTCAACTCCGCGGCGGCGATGCGCCTTGTCGTGCTGCCGCAGGCGGTGAAAAACGTCCTCCCGGCGCTTGCCAACGAGGTCGTCACCATGGTCAAAGAAAGCTCCATCTGCTCCATGCTCGGCATGGCGGAGCTTATGTTCGGCGCAAAGGCCACTGCCAGCGCCACATACATCACCCTCGCGCCCTACACTCTCGCCGCTCTCATCTATTTCTGCATCAACTACCCCGCCTCCAAGGCCATCGAAGCAATAGAGAGGAGGATGCGCCGTGGCGACAAACAATGAAATCATCATCTCCGTCGAGCATCTTGTCAAGGAGTATAACGGCGGCGCTGTCAAGGCGCTCAATGACTGCTCCATGAGCGTCAAGCGCGGCGAGGTCGTGGCGATTGTCGGCCCGTCCGGTTCGGGCAAGTCCACCATGCTCCGCTCGCTCAACTGCCTTGAAGAGCCGACCTCCGGCAAAATTTTCTTCAACGGTGTTGACCTTTCCGATAAATCCGTTGACATCAACCTCCACCGTCAAAAGATGGGCATGGTGTTTCAGCATTTCAATCTTTTCCCGCACATGACCGTGAAACGCAACATCACCCTCGCGCCCGTTCACCTCAAGCTGAAAACGCCGGAGGAGGCCGACGCGATGGCCGCGCGCCTTTTGGAGCGCGTCGGCTTGGCGGACAAGGCCGATGAGTACCCCGCGATGCTCTCCGGCGGGCAGAAGCAGCGCATTGCGATTGTCCGCGCGCTCGCCATGGAGCCGGAGGTCATGCTTTTCGACGAGCCGACCAGCGCCCTTGACCCGGAAATGGTGGGCGAGGTGCTGGACGTGATGAAAGAGCTTGCCCATCAGGGCATGACCATGGTCGTCGTGACGCACGAAATGGGCTTTGCCCGCGAGGTCGCCGACCGCGTCATCTTCATGTCCGACGGCATGATCCTCGAAGAGGGCACGCCCGAGCGACTGTTCGATGCCCCCCAAAATCCACGCCTGAAGGACTTCTTGTCCAAGGTGCTGTGATTATGTATAATATAAAATAAACGCCACGAGCCGCAGATTGTCCGCGGCTCGTGTTTTCGTTGGCTCCATGTCAACAGTTGGGGTAGAGGAAAAAGAAAAAAGACCCAAAGATAGAGACGGTGTGGCGCGCGCCACGCCGTCTCTATCTTTGGGTGTGCGCCGGCGCAATGGAGTATTCCTCCGCCGCTTCCTTGAAGTATCTATAGGCGTTTGTGTGGTGCTTATATCTTAAAGGACTTTTCTTCTATGCTCTGCTCATTTTTTGCCGATTGATTAATATTGTCGGGGTACGTCCGCGCTTCTCGCGCGCCGTACCCCAACGTTTATTATAGAAAAGCGTTGTCGGTAATCTTCTTTGCACTTGCCACCTTTTCAAAAACCCCGTGATACCAAC
>CAZXVA010000048.1:0-14877 GCA_964644305.1 uncultured Oscillospiraceae bacterium | reverse complement strand
GGCGCGGCCTCATCAGTCAGCGGCTTTGCCGCTGACAGCTTCCCCGGAGGGGAAGCTTTTGGCGGGCGTTTATTCTTGGTGTTCTGTTGAGAATCGGTCGCTAATCGTGGGTGCGCCAAGGCGGGCGGCAGGTTGCCGCCCCTACGGCTGATTTTGGGGTAAAAATTCTGAATTTGCTGCTGCTATGACTTAAAACGGGCGTACTTGTTTGATATAAGTTGTGGGTTTTGCCCGAACCTTGGCTCCCCTTGCGCATCAAGGGGAGCCGGCTCGGCGCAAGCCGAGACTGAGGGGATAGCCCGTTGGCGACGCCAACGCACCGCGACGTGAGGAGCGGAAAATGCGGGGTGCAAGCAAAAAACCGGGATTGTTGCTTTTCTTTTGCAACAATCCCGGTTGGTTATTTTCTTTTACTTGCTTGCCACGGCAGTCTCGGCCTCGGCGGCGAGCTTTTTGAGCTCTTCCTCTTCGAGGACGCGGTAGGCGACTTTGCCGACGAGGGTCTTGGGCATGTCCTCGCGGAACTCAATGTCGTAGGGCATGGCGTACTTGGCGATGTTCTTGCGGCAGTAGTCAAGGAGCTCTTTCTTGGTGTTTTCGTCGGGCTTGACGTCCGGCGTGAGCTTGACGAAGGCCTTGACCTTCTGCATCTTGTACGCATCGGGCACACCGATGACGCAGCTCATCTGCACATACTCGTGCGCGTCGAGGATGTTTTCAATCTGGCCGGGGTAGACGTTGTAGCCGGAGGAGATTATCATTCTCTTGGCGCGGCCCTTGAAGTAGATGAAGCCCTGCTCGTCCATGGTGCCGAGGTCGCCGGTGTAAACCCAGGTGAGACCGTCGGCGTGGGTGCGGAGGGTCTGGGCGGTCTCGTCGGGGTGTTTCATGTACTCTTTCATGACGGTGGGGCCGGCGAGCAGAATTTCGCCCTCTTCACCGTAGGGCAGCTCGCGGTCGGTGCCGGGCTCGACGATTTTTATGTAAGTGTCGGGGAAGGGGAGGCCGATGCTGCCTTCCTTGAACATGTGCTGCGGGGTGAGGCAGCAGGCGGTGACGGTCTCGGTGGTGCCGTAGCCCTCGCGCACCTGAATGGTGGCGTGGTGGTCATAAAGGAACTTGTCGAACTTCTTTTTCAGCTCGATGGACAGCGAGTCGCCGCCGGAGAACACGCCCTTGAGGCAGCTCAAATCCGCGCCGTCCATGCTGGGCAGACGCAACAGCGCTTCATAAAGCGTGGGCACGCCCGCGATGAAGTTGCAGCGGTATTTGACAATCTGCTTGGCGTAGCTTTGCGCGGTGAAGCGCGGGATGAGGATGCAGCGCCCGCCCTGGGAGAGCATGGTGTGCACGCACACGCCCAAGCCGAAGCCGTGGAAAAGCGGCATGGCCGCGAGCATGCGGTCGCCGGGGCGGAACATGGGGTTGGCCGCGATGACCTGCTGGCCGAGGGCGTTGAAGTTTTTGTTGGTGAGGACGATGCCCTTGGTGGTGCCGGTGGTGCCGCCGGAATAGAGGATGACGGCGGGGTCGTCCGCCTTGCGGGCGACCTTGTAATTATAGAAGCAGGCGTTGCTCAGGCGCAGAAAGTCGTTCCAGCGGATGACGGGGGCGTCGGCGGGGATTTTCTTGATTTTGCGGCCCTCGGTGAGCATGTACCCGGCGCGGATGGGGCGGGAGAGCGCGTCCTTGACGCTGGCGATGATGATGTTGACGACCTTGGTGTTCTGGCGAATGTTTTCAAACTTGTTGTAGAACTGGTCGAGGGTGATGGCCGTGACGCTTTCGGACTCGTTGAGGTAAAACTCGATTTCTTTCTCCGCCGAGAGCGGGTGAATCATGTTCGCGATGCCGCCGACGAGGTTGACGGCGTAGAACATATAAATGGCCTGGGGGCAGTTGGGCATGGCGATGGTGACCTTGTCGCCCTCGCGCACGCCGATGGTTTTCAGAGACTTGGCACAGCGCTCAATCTCGCGCACCATTTCCTTGTAGGTGGTGGATTTGCCCATGAAGTCAAAGGCGATGTTGTTCGGATACTGCTCGGCGACCTTGGCCACGGCCTCAAACATGCTGCCCTCAAAATAATCAAGGTGCAGCGGCACTTCGCCGACATAATCCGCCCACGGGGTTTTTGCGGTGATTTCGCTCATACTGTACTTTCCTTCTTTCTTCTAACCTGTGGACACAAAATGCGTCCAAGATGGGATAACTTATTTATAATCGAAGCCGCTCGGCTCGGAAAGGGGTTGGTCGAGAAGCTCTGGGTGCTCGAAAATGTATTTGACGAGCTTGAGACTGCGGGCGAAATAAAACCCGTCGCCGATGCGCTCATCAAGCGTTGCACCCACGTCGACAACGTCGCGGATTTGATGCGTGCCGTCGGGCATTAGGCGCTCTTCCTTGCGGAGTGTGCCGAGCGTGACCATGATGGAGTTGGTGCCGTAATTGTTGAGGTGGTGATACACGGCGGGGGCTTGGATGCTGCCGAGGTTGCTGGCGAGGATGGTGCAGTAATTGGGGTCGCCCTCGGTGAGCGCCTTGGGCATCAAACCCCAAAAGTCCAGCCAGCGGAGAATGCGGAACACCGGGATGAGGAGAAGGCGCGGGAGCTTGGCAAAGGCGTCAATGGCCGAGTCAATGCCGCCGGTGGAGTGCTCGCTCTTGCGCATTTTGGTGACGTCGCCGACGATATGGCGGCTGACGGAGTCGAGCGTGTCCCCGTCGCGGGCGGTGAGGGTCATGAGCGATTCCTCCGCGCCGTCTGCAAAGCGGCGCTTGGCCACGAAGCTGAGCGTGATGTCATAGCGCTCATAGGTGCGGCGGCCGGATATGTAGCGGTTCATGAGCGGGCGCTCTTTCACCATGCGCGCAAGGCACAGCAAAAACGCGTGGAATATCGTGGTTTTATACTCCGGGTGCTCGGCGTTGCGCTTTTCGAGGAACTTTACAAGCTCGGTGGCGTCAAAGGTGTCGTGGAGATAAACCTCGCAGTCTGTGCGGTTGGGCAAAAGGTTCGTCATGACGGTTTGCAGCCCAGTCACTTCGCGCACCCAGCGCGCATCGCGCCTGTCACCGCGGCGGCGTTTTCTCTTTTCCTCACTCATGCCCGTGGCCTCCTTAATTGTCTTCTCTCTCAAATCTCTCAAATCTTGCGTGGCAGCCACGCTTGTTAATTTTATGAGTAACGCCCGATTCATTTTTTCGAGCATTGTGATTCTAATTCCTTAACGCGAAAATTGCAATATTTAATTCAAAAATTTGTATCAATTTCAGGTATACTATTAGTAGAGTTGAGCAAAAACGGCATGTTGCGCAAAGAAAATGGCGCGACTGATTGACGAAAGGGGCAATTTGGTGTTATAATAAAATGTAATTATGACTAAAAGTCCGAAAGCATAATGGCATAAAAATCCAACACAAGAAAGAAAGGTGTTATTATGATTTGCAAATACTGCGGCAACGTTGTGGACGACAACGCGGCGAGCTGCCCTTACTGCGGCAGCGCGCTGGCCGATTATCCGGCGGCCGACGCTTATGACGACGGCGCATACCAAGCGCAGTACGCCGACGAGGGTTACGACGACGCCGAGCAATACGCGCCCCCCGCAAAGAAAAAGGCCGGGGTGAAGCTGCCGAACGTGCCGGTGTCGACGATAATCTCGCTGGCGAGCGCGATTTTCAGCTTCATCTGCCTGACGACCGTCAGCTCCCTCAAGGCCGACATCAGCGACAGCACCAACTCCGTGCTGTCCGGCGTGAACCAGCTCCAATCCGCCGTGACGCAGATTGAGGACAAGATAGGCGGCCTTGACAGCACCGTGGCCAATGTGCAGCAGCAGGCGTACAACCAGCTGGCAAGCCAGACCATCACGCTGGAAAAGGACATCACCAGCCTCACCGGCCCCGTTGCACTCGGACGCATGAACCAGATGTTCATCGTCAAGGCCAAGGGCGCGCTGAACCTGAACACGTCGTTTAGCTGGCAGAAGTATAATCAGGCCACCGGCGGCTGGACAGACATCGTCTTCACCGGTACGGCCACCACGAACGACGAATACGGCCTGCGTATCGAAAACAAGATGGAGGACGGCGCGTATGTGTCCGTTCTGTGGGCAAACGGCATCACCAAGGCCGCCGAGGGCACATACCGCTGCGTGATAAAAGACACGAACGGCATCACCAAGACCAGCGCCGAGGCGATTGTGCAGGTGTCTGACGCGGAGGCGTCGTAATATGGCGCTCGACAGGGAATACTTCGACGCGATAAGCATTGAGCTGGTAAAGAAAAAGTATTATAACGCCAACAAGGTCAACGCCGTGCTGGACGACATTCGCGAAAAGGCCGCGGCGCTGAGCGAGGAAAACGCAAGCATGCGCGCCCAGCTCGACGTGCTCAACGGCCAAAAGGCCGAGATAGGCGAGGCCGTGATGAGTGCGCAGCAAATTTACCGCGAGATTGTGGAAAAGGCCAACCGCCGCGCCGAGGAGATCGTCGCCGAAGCGGAGCGCCGGCGCGACACGCTCCAGCGCGACAATGAGCGGCTGGAGGAATACGCCGTCAAGCGCGTGGAGGCGTGCTTTTCCATGGCGCGCGAGCAGCATGTGGCCGCCATCGAGGCCATCAACAAGGAGTGGCAGAGCTTTCTCTGCGGCCTTGAGCTGGCCGAGGACGACGATGCCGCCGCCCCGCGTGCCCTCCCCGATGATATCGGCGCCAGATTGGCCGCAATTGCCAGCGGAATCAAGGATGTTGACGAACTGAAATAAGAAAAGCACACGGTTCAAAAAGGGAAAAAGACCGCCCCGACTTCATGAAAATGCTCGGAAATACACAAAGTATTCGCTGCGCTTTCCATTTTGCCGGGACGGCTTTTTCCTCTTTTTGAACTGCAAAGCACCGGAAAAACAAAAACGGTTTTGTTTTTCCGGCGTATGTTTTCTTATCTCAGCCCGTCTTGAGGCGCACGTAATGAGGCATGTACCAAATTTAACAATAGAACGGATCCCCAAGCCCCCGCCGAATGGCGGGGGCTTGGGGCGTATATGCGCCCGGTTACTGCGCCTTTGCGCCGGGGGCGAGGCGGGTGGCGGCGGCGGAGACGCCGCGCCACAAAAGGCGGATGAGGCGCGCGGCAAGATAGCTCATGATGAGGAGCAGGAGGAAAATGAGAAACGCATAGCGCGGCGCGAAAACGAGCCTTTGACACCAGTGATAGCACAAAAGCGTGTGAATGAGCCACATGGAGGTGGATTCACGGCCGAGACGGTCAAACACGGGGGCGACAAAGCGGCCGACGCGGGAAGAAAACAGCACGAGCATACACGCGAGAAACAGCGCGCCGTTGAGATAGTCATAGGCCAACCAGTTGAACGGGTGAATGTACACAAGCGCGCAAATGCCGACGAGGGCACAGAGCGCCCAAACGGCCGGGGCTTTGCGGCAATGAGCTTTGACGAAAACGAGCACGTTGAAGCGCGCGAAAAGACAGCCCAAGGCATACGCCGGCCAAAGCGTGAGCGCGGAGGAGAAAAACGCCCAAAAAACGCTTTCATACAGCTTGGACATGAGCGGCGTTTTCATGAAGGGGTTGAGAACGTAGTAAAGCGCGGCGTTTGCTGCGAGAATCCACAAAAAGCGCGAGGCGAAGGTGGACGACGGGCGGTCAATGAAGCGCTTGGTGTAAGGGGCGAGGATGATGAGCACGGCGAAGGGGATGATGAACCACCATTCACTGCAATAGGCAAGGCGAATGCCCAAGAACGAATAGATGACGTTGATGGCCGTGCCCTCGCCGAACGAGCGCGAAAGAACCAGCGAAATCGGCACGGCGATGAGGAAAACCTTCCAATATGAAATGTAAAGACTGCGGATATGGCGCAGGGTGACGGCGGCGTCGTTTCGCGCGCGGGAGAGGGAAAGATACGTCCCGTACCCGCTCAACAGCGTGAACACGGACACGCAGATTTTGCCGAATTGGCCGAGACAGGCGGCGAGAGTCATCCCGTTTATAAACGGGACGGAGATATATCCGACGTCGACAAGGCGTTCGGGAAAGGTGAAAAGATGGTGGGCGATCATGAGAGAGACGGCGACGCCTTTCATCACAGAGGTGTCGAGCTTGGTAAACTCCGGCAGGGGGGCATCGTCCCCGCCGCGCCGCGCCCGGCGCGCGGCGAAAGCGCCGTCAAGCCGTCGGCAGACGAGGGAGAGGAGCTTGGCCGCGCCGAGGCTCAGCGCAAGCAGCCACAGAAAAACAAAAACGGTGTATCTCGGCCACATGATAAGCCCGTGAGGCAGAATGCGGCAGAGAAACGAAAGAATGAAAAACGCAAACGGCGTCTCTGCGCCCAAAAGCTCAAAGGGGCGGGAGAGAAAGCGCAGGGGCTTTGCCGCGCCCAAAAGCGCGAGGGCGAAAACGAGCGCCCCGGCGGAGAAAAACGAGCAAGCCGCGCCGAGTGCGGAGTACAAAACAAACGCGGCGGCAAGCAAGGCGAGGGCGGCAATGCACCAAGAGGCCTTATCGGCAAGACGCCGGGCGCGGGCAAGAACATCGTGCCGCGCGAAAACACAGCCGAGGCAAAACGACGGCAGCAAGGAGAAAAATTCATCAAGGCGCGAATAAAAAACAGTTTGGGAAAGCGTTGAAAAAAGCGAGAGCGTCATAATGCGCGGGAGAACGGCGAAAACAAACGCGTTCAGCGCGAAAAGCGCGAGCAGCTCTACAATTTGCCGCGCGAAAACGCCGGGTTTGTCGAGCAGCCTTTTGATGGCCGGGAATACCATAATAAAAAGCGCGAACGACAGCAGCGGCCAACACTCGCCGCCGAATGTGCAGCGCAGGCCGAGAAAATTATAGGTAAGCTCATACAAAAGAAGCGAACGGAGCTGACGGTTGGCATAGGCAATCAGGGGCAGAAAAACGAGCAGAACCGCCCAATAGCATTTATACAGGGCGAAAACGGCCTTGAGGGAGAATGCGGAGAGATCGTCAACGCCGCGCGCGGCGTTGTGGCAATAATAGCCGCAGAGAAGCGCGAAAACGGGGACGGCCGGCTTTCCGAGCGCGCCGAGGGACGAGGGGAGAGCCGTGAAAGAAACGGCGTCGGCGGCGACAGCGCCGGGGGAGAAAAGCGCCGAGCACAGAAAAAGGCACAAGGCAAGCCCCTCAATGCCGCGTGTTTCTTTTCTCGCGTTATTCATGCCGCCACCTCCGTGTGAACCGAAAATCTACTATATTATACATTTCGCATGCCCTATCGTCAATAGAACGAAGCCCCAAGCCACCGCCGAATGGCGGGGGCTTGGGGTTTGGTGGATTAGCTTACGGCAACTAGGTTTCTATCCAACCCCTATACACCACCTCGGTGGGGCCGGTGAGGTGGATGTTGCGGGCGGTGTGGGCTTCGGGGTCGGGGGTGAGGTCGATGGTGAGTGTGCCGCCGGGCATGGATATGTCGGCCTTGCCGGTGCCGTCGAGGTCGCCGCGCAGGGTCAGCGCGGCGACGGCTGCGCCGCAGCCCGTGCCGCAGGCGAGGGTGAAGTCCTCCACCCCGCGCTCATAGGTGACGGCGCGAAGGCGCGCGCTGTCAAGGCAGACGGCGAAGGTGACATTTGCGCCGCGTGGGAATGCGTCGGCGCGGCGGAGCGCCGCGCCGAGCGCGCGCAGAGAGGGAGAGGCGAGCGCGGCGGGGTCATCGAGGCGCAAAACCGCGTGGGGCAGCCCCGGCGAGCCGAGCTCGATATACGCGCAGTCATACTCCGCGCCGTCGACGGTGACGGGGCGGTGAAGGTCAATGAAGGTGGGGCCATTCAGGCGGATGCGGTAAAGCGAATCGGTGATGCGCCGGGCTGTCACCGTGCCGGATATGGTCTCGACGCGCTGGGTGTCGCCGGCAAGGGCGTTATCGTGCCCGTAGCGCGCGATACAGCGCGCGCCGTTGCCGCACATTTCGCCCTCACTGCCGTCGGCATTGAAAAAGAGCATGCCGAAATCGGCGCGGGCGGGGTCACTCGGCGCGACGACGGCCATCAGGCCGTCCGCGCCGACGCCGATGCGGCGGGGGCACAGGCGCGCGGCAAGTGCGGATAGTGCGGCGCGGTCAAGGGCGGGGGCGCGATTGTCAATGATGATGAAATCGTTGCCCGCGCCGTGCATTTTGGTGAATTCCATGGCGGTATATCAGCCCCAAAGTGCCGTGAGCATGGGGACAATCTGCTTTTTGCGGCTCATGACGCGCGGGAGAAAGACGCAGTTATCCTTCGGCGTGACGTTGAACGCCTGCTGAATCTCATCGTCCGAGCCAACGTAGATGAGATAAGACCCCTCAAGCAAAACGTCGGTGATCATGAGGATGACATTGTCAAACTCCATGTCCTTTTTCAGCTTCGTCATCATTTGGATGAACTCTTCCTTGCGGGAGAGGAGATGGGTGGCGTCGACGCAGGTGATTTGGCTGACGCCGAAGTTTTTGTCGGCAATGTGGAACTGCTTATAGTCGGTTTTGAAAAGCTCGTCGACGGGCTTGTTGTCCGTGCCCGTGACGGAATAAAGCTCGCGGCCGAGCTCGTCAAGGTCGATTTTCGCGATGCGGGCGAGGCGCTCGGCCATGGCGATGTCGCGCTTGGTGCAGGTGGGGGACTTGAACATGACCGTGTCGGACAGTATCGCCGCGGCCATGAGCCCCGCCATGCGCGGCGAAGGCATGACGCCGTGATCCTGATACATGGCGGTGATGATGGTGTTGGTGCTGCCGACGGGCTCATTGCGCATGGAAATGGGCTGGCGGGTTTGAATGTCGGCAAGGCGGTGGTGGTCGATGATTTCGAGGATTTCGACCTGATCGAGGCCGCTGACGGACTGGGAGACCTCATTGTGGTCAACCAGCACGACCTGCTTGCGCCGGGGATTGAGCAAATGGAAGCGGGAGAGCGTGCCGACGACGTGCTCATCCTCGTCAAGAACGGGATAGCAGCGGAAACGGCTTTTGGTGAGGACTTCTTTGACGTCGTCCAAATAATCGTCGAGGTGGAAGCAGACGACGCTGTCCGTGACGGTTTTGCACACGCGCTCGATGGGGATGGCCTGGAAAATGAGGCGGGAGACCTGGCGTGCGTCGAGCGGGGTGGAGATGATGCAGGTGGGGGCGTGGCTGTCGGCAAGGGCGGGGCTGATGTCCGACTGGCATATAATGAGGCACTTGACCCCGTGGGCGAGGGCGTTGTCAATGATGTCGGGCTGGTCGCCGCAAATCAGGATGGTCTCCGGGTGGATGAGGGCGAGGTCGTCAAACGACTGCGGGAGGGCGATGACCACGTCGCCGGAGACGGTGTCGACAAGGCTGCTGCACTCGTTGACAATGCGGCCCTCCAGCACGCTCAAAAGGTTGAATATGGGCAGCTCGTCGACATAGCTGCGGGTGATGGTTTCCATGTCGTAGGTGGCAATGTCACCGGCGGAGAGCATGCCGTAAAGCGAGCCGTCATCATTGACGATGGGCATGGTGGCAATGTCCCCGGCGCGCATGGTGCGCCATGCGAGGTCGACCGTGACGGAGCAGTTCAGCTCCGGCGGGCGGTCAAAGTCAAGGTCTCGCACTTGAGTGCGCATGTTTTTGATGTACATGGGCGGCTCAAAGCCGAAATGGTCGAGCATGTGGCGCGTCTCGTCGTTGATCGCGCCGATGCGCACGGCGGTATACTGCCTGTCGCCGAGGGCGTTGCGGAGCTTTGCATACGCCATGGCGGCGACGATGGAGTCGGTATCCGGGTTTTTGTGGCCGGTGACAAAAATTTCGTTCATTCGGTGCATCCTCCACAGTGGGGTCGTGATACTATACCAAGATTATATTGTAAACCGGCGGCAAATTCAAGCGCTGTTGTGCAATCTTTACGAATTCATGATATTATGATAAAATCATACAAAAAGCCGGGTGGATTTTCGACAAGTTTGAAAGCTGTCAAACGCGCTCTTGTGCATGGTGGGCGGGTGTGGTATAGTATAAAATGTGAAAAAAGAAGAACGGATGGGGCAATTATGAGGCGAAGCAGGATAGATTCTTTCAATTCGCTCAGAGCACTGGCGTGCTTGACCATACTGGGCTATCACATGCACCTGACAAGCATCGGGCACATGTTCGTGACGATATTTTTCGTGCTGAGCGGGTTTTTGTCGGTGTATAACCACATTGACAGCTTCGACACCGGGCGCATCACGGCGCGCGGGTGCTTTGACTATGCGCGCGACAAGGCGCTCAAGCTTTACCCGCTTTATTTTCTGACGCTGCTGGTGCCCCTCGCGGGGCAGATTTACGGCGCGGTGAACGGCATGGTGGCGGCAGAGGCCGTGGCGCTGAAGCTGGGGGCGAGCCTGCTGCTGGTGCAGTCGTGGATTCCGATAAACGACGTTTATTTCGGGCTCAACGGCGCGGCGTGGTATCTCTCGTCGCTGATTTTCGTGTATTTCATGTTCCCCGTCGTGCTGAGGTTTATTAAAAAGCTGCGCTCCGGCGCGGCGGCGGTCGGGGTCATCGCGGCGATGTGCGCGATGCAGCTGGTGATTCGCGACGGCGTCGTCGCGATATACACGGCCGTTGTCGGCGTCGGCAACGACCCGATTGCCGGGTTTTCCTACTGGGCGGAGTACGTGCTGCCGCTTGTGCGCGTGTGCGACTTCACAATCGGCGGGTGCGTGGCATATCTATTCATCAACCGGGGCGAGACGCGCATTCCGCGCGCCGTGTGGACGGCGGCGGAGGCCATGCTGCTGGGGCTGACGATTTGGCTTCAGGTTGAATACAGCGCGTTCAAGCTGCCGCTGGGGAACAGCACGGTGGTGTTTCTGCCGGTGGCGGCGGCGCTGATTTATGCGTTCGCGGTGAATGAGGGGTATGTGTCCAAGCTGCTGACAAACCGGGTGACAAAGTGGATTTCCGACATCAGTGCGGAGGTTTATCTGTGCCACGCGGCGGTGATATTCGCGATGACGCCGATTATAAACGCCATTCCCGCCGCCTTCCGCGTGCAGCAGGTGATTTACGTGGTGACGATTCCGCTTGCGGTGGCGTGTGTCGCGCTCGTGGGGCAGAGGATAAACCGCGCCTTTGCGCGCCGGAGACGGGCGCGCAGCGCGGCCTAGGCGGCAGGTGTTCGACTTCCGTTCGCCTAATACTGATGAAACGTTGGTGCTTGATATGAGACGGGAAAGAATTGCGTCGCTTGACGCGGTGAGGACGTTCGCTTGCCTGAGCGTGTTGGGGTATCACATGTACCTGGTGCACTTCGGGCACTTGGGCGTGGCGATGTTTTTCATGATGGGCGGTTTTTTGTCCGTTTACAACCACTTCGGTGAGGGCGGCGGGGCCGTCACGCTGCGCGGCAGCGTCAATTACGCATACGCGCGCATTTCAAAGCTTTATCCGCTTTACCTCGCGTCGCTGCTCATCCCGGCGGCGGGGCAGGTTTACGGCGCGGTGTACGGGCTGATATCGACGAAGACGGTGCTGTTCAAGTTCGCGGCGGACGCGCTGGTGTTGCAGGCGTGGGTGCCGATAAACGAGATTTATTTTTCGCTCAACGGCCCGGCGTGGTATCTGTCGGCGGTTGCGTTTTGCTATTTCGCGTTTCCGTGGCTGCTGCGGCGGATTGAGCGATTGAAGTCCGCGCGCGGGGCGCTGACGGCGGCGGCGCTGATTTGGCTGGCGCAGCTTGCCGTGGAGCTTGCGGGCAAGTGGCTGTACACGCGCTTCGGCTGCGACGACGTGAACCTCCGGCGCGATTTTTACGGGTGGCTGACGTATGTGTTCCCGATGTTCAGGCTGGGCGATTTCGCCGTGGGCGGGTGCTTGGCGTATGTTTTCCTGACGCGCGGCGAGCGCAAAGGCTCGCGCGCGGCGTGGACGGCGGCGGAGCTTGGCGCCGTCGGGCTGGCGGTGCTGGCCGAGCTTGGATTTGAGCACGGGTGGCTGCCGTTTAACGACACGTCGGCCTACCTCGTGGCGTGTGCTGCGGTGGTGTACGTGTTCGCGGTCAACCGCGGGTACATCTCGCGCGCGTTGACCTGCGGCGTGACGCGCTATATCTCCGGGATAAGCACGGAGCTGTTTTTGACGCACTCGGTGGTGATTTTCGCCTGGTCGCCGATACTGGAGCGACTGCCGTTTGAATTCTCGACAAAGCAGATTATCTACGTCATCACCGTGCCCATATTCAGCTGGGCGGCGGCGCTGCTCGGCAAGAGGCTGAACGCGTGGGTGAATAATCGTCGCGCAAAACGTGCGGCGTGAGTCTGCGGACTTTGATAATATTGGAGGAATGACTTTTGACACGGGAAGAAACGTTAAAAGGACAGGCAGAAGCGTTGAAGCGGATAGTGGAAGAGTATCCGGAGTTTATCGAGGACGCGATACAATACATCGAGGAGAAGAGAAATCTTCCGGAGCTGGTGTCGGTTCTGGACTCGTTTTACTAAAACGCATCAAGGGAGTCGCGGGGCGACTCCCTTGGCTTATACATACACTTGTTGCTCAAATTTTCAAAAATCCGAAGCATTTCACTTGACATAACACCGATTAAGAGATAAAATAAGCTGGGCGGACGGGAGTTGAACCCCTGCCGCCTGTCAGCGAGCCTTTTTGCCGCTTTTTGTTTTTTGCTCTTTGATGGGCGACAGCCCATCTGCATCGCAAAAAGCAAAAATCGACTAAAAATTCTTAGCTGACAGGTGCTACGCAGTTTTGTCGCGGCTGGGCTTTGCCCAGACTAGGCAAAGCCCGCAGAGAATACTTTTTGTATTTTCAAGGGCTTTAACGACGTATGGGTGAAGCCCAGCCACGTCAAAACCGGCGGGTGTTCGACTTCCGTCCGCCAAGTTAATATTGGCGGTGCGTTGGGGACGCGCCGCGGGAATATTACTTTTTCAAGTCCGACGGGGCATGAATGTGCCTGTCTTTGTTTAGATATAATATCTAAATACGGTTAAACCACCAAAAAATTCTTATGGAATGGAGGTGTGTTTACTTACTATGCCAACGCCTTTATGGATCGTTATAATAGTCGTTTTCGCGGCTATAGGGTTTATACTGGGCATCGTCTACCGCAAAAAGGTCGCCGAGAGGGAGATCGCAGGCGCGGAGGAAGAGGCCAAACGTATAATAAATGAGTCAATAAAAAGTGCAGAGAGCAAGAAACGCGAGGCTCTCGTAGAGGCAAAGGAAGAAATACACAAGGCTCGCTCGGAGTACGAGCGGGAGGAAAAGACGCGCCGCGCCGAGCTGCAAAAGCAGGAGCGACGTCTGCAGCAGAAGGAAGAAACGCTCGACCGCAAGGTTGACGCGGTGGAGAAAAAGAGCGAGACTCTAAACGGCAAAATCGCCGCGGCAGAGGCTCAGCAAAAGGAGATTGCTCTGGTCAAAAAGAGCCAGCTCGAAATGCTTGAAAAAATCTCCGGCTTCTCCATCGAAGAGGCCAAGGCATACCTCATTGCGAATGTCCGCGACGAGGTGACGCACGAGATGGCCGTGAAGATCAAAGAGGTCGAGGCGCAGTTCAAGGACGAGGCCGACGAGCGCGCAAGAGAGATAATCGCCACGGCGATTCAGCGCTGCGCCGCCGACCACGCAAGCGAGATCACCGTCTCCGTCGTACCACTCCCCAACGACGAGATGAAAGGCCGCATCATCGGCCGCGAGGGCCGCAACATCCGCTCGATCGAAACGCTGACCGGCTGCGATTTGATAATCGACGACACGCCCGAGGCGATCACCGTGTCCAGCTTCGACCCGGTGCGCCGCGAGGTCGCGCGCATCGCGCTTGAAAAGCTGATTCAGGACGGGCGCATCCACCCGGCGCGCATCGAGGAAATGGTCGCCAAGGCTCAGCGCGAGGTGAACGCCACGATTAAGGCCGAGGGCGAGCGCGCCGTGTTTGAAACCAACATCCACGGCCTGCACCCGGAGCTTGTCAAGCTCCTCGGCCGGATGAAATACCGCACGAGCTACGGCCAAAACGTGCTCAACCACTCGATAGAGGTGTCGCACATTGCGGGGCTGCTCGCGTCCGAGCTGGGCGTGGATGTGGCAACCGCCAAGCGCGCCGGTCTCCTGCACGACATCGGCAAGGCCATTGACCACGAGGTCGAGGGCAGCCACGTCACCATCGGCGTTGACATCGCGCGCAAGTACAAAGAGAATGAGGCCGTCATTCACGCCATTGAGGCGCACCACGGCGACGTGGAGCCGCACACCGTTGTGGCCTGTCTCGTCCAGGCGGCGGACGCGATTTCCGCCTCCCGCCCCGGTGCTCGCCGCGAGAACATCGAAAACTACGTCAAGCGTCTTGAAAAGCTTGAAGAAGTGTCCAAGAGCTTCCCCGGCATCGCCAGCTCCTACGCCATTCAGGCCGGGCGCGAGATACGCATTATGGTCAAGCCCGAAGACGTCAGCGAGGATCAGATGGTTCTGCTTGCCCGCGACATCGCCAAGAAGATTGAAGACGAGCTGACCTACCCCGGCCAGATAAAGGTTCACCTCCTGCGCGAAACCAAGGCCGTGGATTACGCGAAGTAAACTCAGTGCCTACTACATTATAATAGTACACCACAGCCCCGCCGCGTGCAAAGCACCGGCGGGGTTTTGCCGTGCGCGCCGGGGGCGCGCCCGGCAACGGGGTGCAGTGGGTTTTGCCTTGCGCGGCGTGAGCCGCGCAAGGCAACGGCGGGGCGGGAAAAATAATTGAAATTTTGCGAAAAAAGTGCTTGACATATAGGGGTTGGGCTGGTATATTTATATGGCGCGTGTGCGTGAGCACGGGCGTATTATGCGATGAAGCGGGAGATTGCTCAAATGATGAGGTAACTTCCGTGGAGTATGTCCGGCGTC
>CAZXVA010000047.1:2314-15159 GCA_964644305.1 uncultured Oscillospiraceae bacterium | reverse complement strand
GCCGTATTTATTTTTCTTGTTGTCCTTGCGGCTCATGTCGAAATCCATCCCATTCGGCTCATAGTAAAGCGTCTGCTCGTCCCAATCAGTGGACGCTCTGAAAACCGCGCGTCTGGGTCTGCGCGCTTTGCGCAGCATGGGCATCGTGCGCATCGGCGCGCGCTGCGCCTGCTCTACGGCCATGTATTCCCGTTCCACTGCTTGTCTCACTCCTTCGCTGAGGGTAGTTTATAATAGTAGTTAATAGTCTTGTTTGTTGTGCGCTTATTCCCCGCGCATGGTGCGCTGGCGCAAAACCTCATACATGGTTATTGCCGCCGCGGTCGATGCGTTGAGAGAGCTGACCTGCCCGCGCATCGGCAGACTGATGACAAAGTCACAGCTTTCGCTGACAAGCCGGCCCATTCCGTCGCCCTCCGAGCCTATCACCAGCGCAATCGCGCCGTCAAACTCGGTGTGCCACAAATCGCTTTGGCCGTTCGCCGCCGTGCCGTAAACCCACACGCCGCGCGCTTTCAGCTCTTTTATTGCCGAGGGCAGGTTCGCCACGCGCGCAATCGTCATGTGCTCGGCCGCGCCCGCCGACGCCTTGTCCACAATCGCCGTCAGCCCCGCACTGCGCCGCTTGGGGATAATCACCCCGTGCGCGCCCGCGCATTCGGCCGAGCGGATTATCGCGCCGAGGTTGTGCGGGTCGCTTATCTCGTCGCAGACTATGATAAACGGCTTTTCCCCGCGGCTCTCGGCCACGGCGAATATATCATCCACCGTGCAGTATTCTCTCACGGCGGCCAGCGCGACAACACCCTGATGCGCATGCGTTTGGCTCATATAGTCGAGCTTGCGTCTGTCCGCCTCGACCACGACTATGCCCGCCGCGCGCGCCTTGGACGCGATGTGGCCGAGCGTGCTGTCCACATCGCCCTTGGCGATGTAGATTTTGTCGATAGCCCGCTGTGCCCTCAATGCCTCGATGACGGCGTTGCGTCCCTCGATAATGTCGTTTTTCAGCTCTTTTTCTTCCATTGCGTCGCTCCGAATAATTTAGCCAACATAATTGTGGTTACATAATACCACAATATTATGTAAATTAAAAGAGTTATTTTTAATTTTCGCGAAAATTTTTTTGTTCAAAAAAATTTAATGGACATTATTCGCCCCGCAGGGTATTATATAATCAATAAAAACGGGCGCGGACAGCGTTTTTCGCCCCGCGCCGAGGCACAAAGGAGCATTATAAATGAGAGGACCCCGTAACCGGATAGAAAGCTTTTGCCGCCGCCACCCGAACTTCGGCATTGCGGATTTGATGAAATACATCACCATCGCAAACGTTGTCTTTTGGGTTCTGGGCGCGGTGAACCCCGTTTTGATGAGCTATCTCACCTTCAACCCCGCGCTGATATTGCGCGGCCAGGTGTGGCGGCTGGTCACCTTCGCGCTCTACCCGCCCTCCACGGGGCTGCTCGCGTTCATCGCGTTTTATTTTTATTATATGATCGGCTCCACGCTTGAGCGCTATTGGGGCACGGCGCAGTTCAATGTTTACTTTTTCTCCGGTCTTGTCCTCACGGTGGTTTACGGCTTTGTCGTTTACTTTGCCACCGGCATGACCTTCAACCTCACCGCCGAGTATATTTATCTTTCCATGTTCTTTTCCTTTGCCGTGCTCTTTCCGGACATGCAGGTCTTGCTTTTTTACATCATTCCCATCAAGATTAAATACCTCGCCTATGTCGACGCCGCGCTTTTCGTTTTCGGTGTTTTTTCCTCGCGCTTCCCGGCCAATCTCCTGCCCGTCGTCGCAGTGGTCAACTTCCTCATTTTCTGCGGCGGGGATATAATTTCAGCCCTGCCCAAGCGCCCTAGTAATAACACCGTCAACTTCCGCCGCGAATCCGCGCGTATCCGCCGCGAGCAGCAGGCCAATCTCTATACGCACAAATGCGCCGTCTGCGGCCGCACCGACACCGACCACCCCGAGCTCGAATTCCGCTACTGCTCGCGCTGTGCCGGTTATCATTGCTTCTGCCAAGACCATATTTACAATCACATCCACTTCACCGAGTGACTCCCACCGGGCAGCGCGCGCCGCTGCCCGATGTTATAATGAAAGAGGCTCATCATGTCCGATACCTTTGATATAATCATCATCGGCGGCGGCGCGGCGGGCACGGCCGCCGCGATAACCGCCCTCAACCGCGGAAAAACCGTCGCCGTCATCGCAAACCCCGTCGAAACCACCGCCTTATTCAAGGCCGAGCGCGTCACAAATTACCCCGGCTTTGACGAAATCACCGGCGCGGCGCTCGCCGAGCGCTTTCGCGCCCAGCTCGACGCCTCCGCCGCCGAGCTTGTCCCCGGCCGCGCTCTCTCCGTCACGCCGCTGGGAGACAGCTTCGGCGTGGCCGTGGGCAATGATTTTTACATGGCCTCCGCCGTCATTCTCGCCGTCGGCATCACCCGCGCGAGCACCTACCCCGGCGAAGAGCGCCTTTTGGGGCGCGGCGTGAGCTATTGCGCCACCTGCGACGGCATGCTTTATCGCGGCAAAACCGTCGCCGTCATCGGCTCGACGCGCGAAGCGCACGAGGACGCGGACTTTCTCGAGAGCATCGGCTGCTCGGTTCTCCGCTTTGCCGACGCCCGCCGCTATGAGATACGCGGCGAGGAGCGGGTCGAGGCACTTGTTGCCGACGCAACAGAATATAGCGTCGACGCTGTGTTTATAATAAAAGAGAGCATAAAGCTCACGCGCCTTGTGCCGGGGCTGGACACTGCCCCCGCCGGCATAGTCACCGCCTTTGGCGGCGCGACTAATATCCCCGGCGTTTTCGCCGCCGGTGACTGCGCCGGAAAGCCCTATCAGCTCCCCAAAGCCACGGGCGAGGGCAATGTCGCGGCGCTTGCCGCGTGTGAATACCTCGCCGCGAAAAAGAGTATATAAATATAGTAAGGAGATAAAATCATGGCAGTTTCTCACATCAAAACCTCGGACTTTGACAGCTTCATCGCAGAGGGCGTCACGCTCGTTGATTTTTGGGCGACGTGGTGCGGCCCGTGCCGTATGCAAGCCCCCATTCTCGACGCGCTTGACACCGAGCTTGCCGGAAAGGCGAAAATCGGCAAGGTCGACGTTGACGCCGAGGGCGAGCTTGCCCTGCGCTACAACGTCATGAGCATTCCCACCCTGCTCGCTTTCAAGGATGGCGAGCTTGTCGGCAAGACCGTCGGCGTCACGGATGCCGCCGGGCTCAAAAAGCTGATGGGGCTGTGACTTTTTGCGCAAAAAACGTTGACAAAACGCGCCCGATGGCATATAATCCACTCATTATTACTGTGACGAGCAGGAGTACGCAGTCAGGCGGATGGCAGAGAGAGGGCGGTCGGTGCAAGCCCTTGTGAAGCCCCTGCGGAAGGTCGGCTCCGAGTAACCGGGTGAAGGCGCGCCGCGCTGTGTAGTCCGGTCGTGCTCCGCGCGTTAAGCGGACAAGAGTGCCGCGCCAAGCGCGGAATTCAGGTGGTACCACGGTATTTTATCGCCCTGAAGCGGAAAAGCTTCAGGGCTTTTCCATACTCTCAATCGAAAAGGAGCGGAAAAATGAAAGAACTACCCAAAGTGTACGAACCCAAAGCGGTCGAAAAGAAAATTTACGACATGTGGATGGACGGCGGATACTTCAAGGGCGTCATCGACCCGGACAAAAAGCCGTTTTCCATCGTCATGCCGCCCCCCAACGTCACCGGCCAGCTCCACATGGGGCACGCCATGGACTCCACCCTGCAGGATATCCTCACGCGCTATAAGCGCATGCAGGGTTATAGCGCCCTGTGGCTGCCCGGCGTTGACCACGCGGGCATCGCCACGCAGATCAAGGTCGAAGAGGTTTTGCGCAAAACCGAGGGCAAAACCCGCTATGACCTCGGGCGCGACAAGTTCCTTGAGCGCGTCTGGGAGTGGAAAGAGCAGTACGGCGACAGAATCGTCGAGCAGCAAAAGAGCATGGGCGTCAGCTGTGACTGGGATCGCAGCCGCTTCACCATGGACGAGGTCTGCGCCAAATCCGTGCGTGAAACCTTCTGCGAGCTTTATGACAAGGGCCTTATCTACAAGGGCCGCCGCATGATAAACTGGTGCCCCAACTGCCGCACGGCGCTCTCCGACGCCGAGGTCGAGTATAAAGACATCCCCGGCAGCTTTTGGCACATCCGTTACCCCATCGAAAATTCCGATGAGGAGTTCATCATCGCCACCACCCGCCCCGAGACCATGCTCGGCGACAGCGGCGTGGCCGTCAACCCCGCCGATGAAAAATACACCCACCTCGTCGGCAAAAACGCCATTCTCCCCCTTGTCGGGCGCAAGCTCCCTATCGTCGCGGATGATTACGTTGAGCTCGGCTTCGGCACGGGCGCGGTCAAAATGACTCCCTGCCACGACCCCAATGACTTTGAGGTCGGTCTGCGTCACAATTTGGAGCAGATTCAGTGCATCGACGAAGACGGCAAGATCATCAACGGCGGCAAGTATGACGGCATGGATCGCTATGAAGCGCGCAAGGCCATCGTCGCCGATTTGGAGGAGCAGGGCTACCTCGTCAAAACCGAGCCGTACAGCCACAATGTCGGCTGCTGCTATCGTTGCGGCAAGGCCGTTGAGCCCATGCTCTCCCCGCAGTGGTTCGTCAAGATGGAGCCGCTTGCCAAAAAGGCCATCGAGGTTGTCAAGGACGGGCGCATCAAGTTCGTGCCCGAACGCTTCACCAAAACCTACCTCAACTGGATGGAAAATGTCCACGACTGGTGCATCTCCCGCCAGCTTTGGTGGGGTCATCAAATCCCCGCGTGGTACTGCGCCGACTGCGGCCACATCACCGTCTCCCGCGAGGATCCCACCGAGTGCGAGCACTGCCACAGCAAGAGCATAACGCGCGATGAAGACGTGTTGGACACTTGGTTCAGCTCTGCTCTTTGGCCGTTCTCCACCATGGGCTGGCCGGGAAAAACCGCCGAGCTTGACTATTGGTACCCCACCTCCGTCTTGGTCACGGGGTATGACATCATCTTCTTCTGGGTTGCGCGCATGATCTTCTCCGCCATGGAGCAGATGGACAAAGAGCCGTTCAAAACCGTGTTCATCCACGGCCTTGTCCGCGACAGTCAGGGGCGCAAGATGTCCAAGTCCCTCGGCAACGGCATCGACCCGCTCGAAATCATCGACAAATACGGCGCAGACGCCCTGCGCTTCAACCTCATCACCGGCAACTCCCCCGGCAACGACATGCGCTTTTATGTCGAAAAGTGCGAGGCCATGCGCAACTTCTGCAACAAGATTTGGAACGCCTCCCGCTTCGTCATGATGAACCTCACCATCGACAAAAACGAGCTGCCCGCCGCCGATGAGCTTGAAATCGAGGACAAGTGGATACTCTCCAAGCTCAATGACGTCGTCAAAGAGGTCAATGACAATATGGACAGCTTTGAGCTCGGCGTCGCCGCGGCGAAGATTTATGATTTTATATGGGACAGCTATTGCGACTGGTACATTGAGCTGACCAAGCCCCGTCTCAACGGCGACAACGAGGCCGCCAAGCTCACCGCGCAAAAGGTGCTGCTCTATGTCCTCACCGAGATTTTGAAGCTCCTGCACCCGTTCATGCCGTTCATCACCGAGGAGATTTGGCAGGCACTGCCCCACGAGGGCGAGGCGCTCATGATCGCCCGCTACCCCGAATTTGACCCCGCCCTCTCTTTCCCGACGGATGAAGAGAACTTTGAGATGGTCATGACCGTCATCAAGGCTGTGCGCGCCCGCCGCAGCGAGATGAACGTGCCCCCCTCCAAAAAGGCGCACCTCATCATCGCCACCGACAAAAAGGCCGCCTTCGAGGCCGGCAGAAGCTATATCTGCAAGCTCGCCTTTGCCAGCGACGTCACCGTGGCCGATGCCTCCGCCTCCGGCGGGGACGGCACAGTCTCCCTCGCCACCGACAACGCCCGCATGTTCATGCCCTTGGCCGAGCTTGTCGACCTCGACAAAGAGCGCGAGCGCATCAACAAAGAGCTTGCCAACGCCTCAAAGCAGCTCGAGGGTCAGATTGCCAAGCTCGCCAATGAAAAGTTCGTCTCGCGCGCGCCGGAGGCTGTTGTCAATGCCGAGCGCGAAAAGAAGACCAAGCTCGAAGCCCTCATCGAAAACCTCAAGCTCAGCCTTGAAAATCTCGGCTGATTCGCCGAATTCGACGGCATTTTCACCCGATTTTAATTAAAATGGCACTGCGTACCGTGAAAAGTACGCAGTGCCGATTTTTATTTTTTATCATTTTTCTCATAGAGAGGTGAACGCGAATGAACATAAAAACGGGCTTTGCCGCCGGGCGCTTGACCATCTATCTCTCCGGCGAGCTTGACCATCACGAGGCGCGCTGCACCATGCGCTCCATCGACGAGCTTTTGGACGAATATCTCCCGCGCGACTGCGTTTTGGATTTAAGCGGCCTCGGCTTCATGGACTCGTCCGGTATCGCCGTGATAATCCGCGCCGGGGCGCGCATGAAGACCCTCGGCGGGCGGCTTTGGCTCGAAAACCCCGCGCGCCAGCCCCTGCGCGTCATCGACGCATCGGGCATTGACCGCCTCGTCCCCGTGGCGATGAGCAAAGGAGTGAAAGTGAAATGAACGCGAAAAACTACATAAAAATCGAATTCCCCAGCAAAAGCGCGAACGAGGCTCTTGCCCGCATGACGGCGGCGGCCTTCGCCGCCCAGCTTGACCCCACCATGGAAGAGCTCGGCGACATCAAAACCGCCGTCTCCGAGGCCGTCACCAATTGCATCGTCCACGCTTATCCCGACAGCATAGGCCGCGTGAGCATGCGTCTGCGCATTCTCGACGGCGGCGCGCTTGAAATCTCCGTGCGCGATTGGGGGCGCGGCATTGCCGATGTTGAGCGGGCGATGGAACCCCTGTACACCACCGGCGGCGAGGACAGGAGCGGCATGGGCTTCACCATCATGTCCGGCTTCATGGACAAGCTCCGCGTCCGCTCCGCCCCCGGCAAGGGCACAACCGTCACCATGCTCCGCACGATAAGCCCAAGGGTGGGGCGCGCATGAGCGACACCCTGTCCGACCTCCGCGCGGCCAAATCCGGCGACAGAGACGCCGCCGGCCGCCTCGTCGAGGAAAACTCCGGCCTTATCTGGAGCATTGCCAAGCGCTTTTTCGGCCGCGGCGTCGACGCCGACGACCTCTATCAGCTCGGCTGTGTCGGCTTTTTGAAGGCCATCGACGGCTTTGATGAGGGCTTCGGCACGCGCTTTTCAACCTACGCCGTGCCGAAAATCTCCGGCGAGATTCGCCGCTTTCTGCGCGATGACGGCACTGTCAAGGTCAGCCGCGGCATAAAAGAGCAGGCCGCGCACATCCGCGCCGCGCGCCTCGCGCTGGAGCAGCGCTTGGGGCGCGAAGTGAATATTTCGGAGCTCAGCGACGAAACCGGGCTCACCGCCGAGGAAATTGCCTTTGCCGAGGTGGCCGCCGGCCCTGCGGAGAGCTTGCAGAATGAGCACGGAGAGGACGGCTTCACTCTTGAGCTTGTCCTCGGCGATTTCACCGCCGAAGAGCGCCTTGTCGAGCACGTCGCCCTCCGCGCCGCCATCGAGCGCCTCCCCGCGCGCGAGCGCCAAGTCCTCGCCCTGCGCTATTACCACGGCATGACCCAGCAATCCTGCGCCAAAATCATGCGCGTGTCCCAAGTGCAAATCTCCCGCCTGGAACGCCGCGCCGTCGACACCCTGCGCAATCTCTTGGAATCATGAAAGCACCCCGCGCCGCCATTCGGCGGCGCGGGATGCCTTTATGCCAATCTACGTGTAATGCCATTTCAAAATAGAACTGCAAGCAAAACCGCACTGCCCCATGGCTCTCTCTCTGAGAGAGCTGTCAGCGGCGCAGCCGCTGACTGAGAGAGCCACCCGTGCCGCCCCTCGGCGGCGCGGTCTGCCTTTTCCGCGCACTTCACTTGCCGCCAATCCCAAACAGAACCGCCGCCTGCGCGGCCATCACCCAAACCTCACATTCACATCCACCGCGTTGTACACGCCGCGGATTTTGCCGCTTTCGGTGTATTGCCAAAGGGCGTAGGGGTAATTCACGCTCGGCAGGGCGTTATTCTTGGTGTAGTTGGCAATCCACAGCGTTTGGGGGTTGAGAGCGGCGCGGTCAAGCTCGTGCTCGATGAAGTACACGCCGGAATACACCCCGGCTTTGTACCCGTGCTGTTCGATGACGGCGGAAAACGCGTTTATTATCGCCGTGCGCTCCGCCGTGGTCAGGCGGTCGGCGCGCCCGTTGGGGTAGCTGCCGGAATACTCTGTGTCAAAATACACCGGCATATCAAGCGCCGCGCCGGACAGCGTGTTGACCACGAACTCCGCCTCCTCCACGGCCTCGGCGACGTTCACCGCCGTGGAGTAAAAATACACCCCCGGCTTTATCCCCGCGAAATACGCCGCGTCGAAGTATTCGCGGAAGCGGTTGTCAATGTATATATGCCCCGTGCCCCAGCCGCGCCCGCCGAGGCGCAGTATCGCAAACTCCACACCCTCCTCGCGCAGCTTTTCCCAGTCGATGACCGGGTTGAAGCAGGATAAATCCACCCCCACGCCCGACGCCGTGCGCCCGTTTGCGGCTTGATAATATAGCTTGCCGTCCACGCGGTTGAGGCCGGGGGACAGCTCTAAAATCGAGCTTGCCTCATGCGTGAGCGTCGGCACAGAGCAAATCACGCTCTCCGCGCTGTACGGCGCGCCCTCGTCCATGGATATCACATAGCTCCCCGGCGCAAGCTCCACGAGATAACAGCTCCCGTCATCATAGGTCGAGCAGAAAATCTCGTCCCCCTCCGGGGAGACGAGTCGAAGCGGGAAGCGCACCCCGCGCACGGCCTCGCCGGAGGCGTCGCACACCGTGATGAACATGTCCTCGCCGTCAGACGCCGCCTCGATGAAAAGCCCGCCCGCAATTTCAACGGCAGGGGAGGGAGCGGCTTCGTTTTGCTCGCGCAGGGCGAGCATGGCCGCGTCGCGGTTGGCCTTGTACACCGCCAGCGGCGGCGCGATTATCGCCGCCGATATAATAATCGCCGCCAGCGGCAGCACTATGACGAGCACACGCTCGTTTTTTTCTTTCCTCGCCCACGCGATGACGCGGCGCAATGTGTCTTTCATAGGCTTCTCTCAAAGCGCCCTGCGGCGCTTCATTCGCAATTTCTACAAAATAATAGTCTATACAAAGGGCAGTTGTCAACAAATTTTGCGCCTTGTGCATTCTATATTATTGTGTTAAAATCCTCTTTATGAATATTGAATTTGAAAAAGAATATATCCAAGCGCGCAAGGCGTATATACGCAATGAGTTTTCGCACCTGAACGACATGCAGCTTCAGGCCGTCATGACCACCGAAGGGCCGCTCCTCATCCTCGCCGGGGCGGGCAGCGGCAAAACCACGGTGCTGATAAACCGTATTGCAAATTTGCTCAAATACGGCAAGGCGTCCGACTCCGATGAGCTGCCCGCCTTTGCCGACGAGCGCACACTCGCCGCGCTCAAATCCGGCGCGCCGGAGGCGGCGATGTTCGCCGCGCTCGACCCGGTCGACCCGTGGCGCATTTTGGCCATCACGTTCACCAACAAGGCCGCCGGTGAGCTGAAAGCGCGGATTGAGCGCATGCTCGGCCCGGACAGGGCGGACGACGTGTGGGCGTGCACCTTCCACTCCGCATGTGTGCGCATTCTCCGCCGCGACGCGGAAAAGCTGGGCTACACTTCAAGCTTCTCCATTTACGACTCCGCCGACAGCCTCAGCGTCATCAAGCAGATCATCAAGGACATGCAGCTTGACGACAAGGTTTTCGCCCCGCGCTCCGTCCTCGGCGCGATTAGCCGCGCCAAGGACGAAAGCATGAGCGCCGCGCAGTACCTTGACGAGGCGCGCAAATCCGGCGACATGCGCCGCATCAAGCTCGGCGAGCTCTACTCAGAGTATGCCCGCAGACTCTTCGCCGCAAACGCCATGGACTTTGACGATTTGCTTTTGCTCACCGTCAAGCTCTTGAGCGAGCATGACGACGTGCGCGATTATTGGCAGCGCCGTTTTCAATACGTGCTTGTCGACGAGTATCAGGACACCAACCGCCTGCAATATCTCTTCTCCCGCCTCATCGCCGGGGGGAGCGGGAATATCTGCGTCGTAGGTGATGACGATCAAAGCATATATAAGTTCCGCGGCGCGACGATAGAAAACATTCTCTCCTTTGAAAGCGAGTATGCCGGCTGCCGCACAATCCGCCTTGAGCAGAATTATCGCAGCACCGGCCGCATCCTCGACGCGGCCAACGCCGTCATCCGCAACAACCTCGGCCGCAAGGGCAAAGAGCTGTGGACAAACGCCGGAGAGGGCGACGTCGTCAAGCTATACTTTGCCGACGATGAGCACGACGAGGCCGATCACGTCGCCGCGCAGATCATGACAAGCTACGGCCACGGCGCAAACTGGCGTGACAACGCCGTGCTCTACCGCATGAACGCGCAGTCCTATCAGCTTGAATACGCGTTCAAGCGCCTTGGCATACCCTATCGCGTTTACGGCGGCACGGGCTTTTTCGAGCGTGCCGAGATTAAGGACATGCTCTCTTATCTCAATCTCGTCGCCTCGCCCACGGACGATTTGCGCCTCATGCGCATCATCAACGTCCCCGCGCGCGGCATAGGCGCGGCCTCGGTCGAGCGCGTGCGTCAACTCGCCGAAATAAACGCCAAAAGCATGCTGCACATTGCCGCCCACGCCGATGAATACTCCGAGCTTGGCCGCGCGGCCGATAAGCTCCGCCGCTTTGCCGCGATGATTGAGGGCTTTCGCGCCTTTGCCGCGGAGCACAGCCCCGATGAGCTTTTGGACGAAATCATTGACAAAACCGGGTATATCCGCGCCCTTGAGGAGAAAAACACCCAAGAGGACACCACCCGCATCGAAAACGTCCGCGAGCTCAAATCCGGCATCATCGACTATATGAAAGAAACCGAGGACGCCTCGCTGGAAGGTTACCTCGCCAATGTCGCGCTCTACACCGACCTTGATAATTACGACGAGGATGACGACAAGGTCGTCATGATGACCATGCACTCGGCCAAGGGCTTGGAGTTTGAAAATGTTTACATCGTCGGCATGGAAGAGGGGATTTTCCCCGGCGTCCGCGCCATCGGCGAGCGGGACGAGATGGAGGAGGAGCGGCGGCTGTGCTATGTCGCCATCACGCGCGCCAAGCGCAGTCTTGAGCTTGTCTGCGCCCGCCGGCGTATGCTCTTCGGCCGCACCACGGCCAACCGCGTCTCGCGCTTTGTCGACGAAATCCCCGAGGAGCTCATCGACAAAAACATCCCCAACGGCTATGCCTTCCGCGACGTCTCGCGCGAAACGCGCGAGATATCCCAAACCCGCCGCCGCAGCGCCGCCACCATCATGTCAACGCCGGCCGCAAAACCGGCAGCAGGTGATAGCGCGCCGAGCTTCGCCGTGGGTGACAATGTCGTCCACAAGGCGTTCGGATCGGGCGTCATCGTCAAAATGACCCCCATGGGCGGCGACTTCCTTGTCGAAATCAACTTCCAACAGGGCTTGAAGCGCCTCATGCTGCGCGCCGCCGCCCCGCACATGAAAAAGGAATAAATATTATGTTCAACAACAAAGGCCTGTGGGGGCGTCTTGCCCTTTTGGGCACGGCTCTTATATGGGGCAGCTCGTTTTTCATTTTCAAAAACACCCTCAACAGCATCGGCACGCTTTGGCTTTTGACCATCCGCTTCGGCATCGCCACGGTTTTCCTCGGCGTCGTTTGCTGGAAAAAAATCATCAAAATGCCCCGCCGCTGCTTTGTCGGGTCGGTTTACATGGGGCTTTGCATGACGGCGGCGTATCTTTTTCAAACCTACGGCTTGGTTTACACCACCGCCGGGAAAAACGCCTTTTTAACCGCGACCTATTGCGTGCTCGTGCCTTTTTTGGTCTGGTGGATTTATAAGCGCCGTCCCGGCGCGCACAATGTCTTGGCCAGCGTCCTTTGCGTCGCCGGAATCGGCTTTGTCTCGCTGGACAACGGCTTCGGCGGCATGAACATCGGCGACGCGCTCACGCTCGTCTGCGGCTTTTTCTACGCCCTGCAAATCGTCATGACCGAGGAATATGTCAAGGAATGTGACGCTCTCTCGCTCACGGCGGTGCAGTTTGCCGTGTCGTTTGTGCTCTGCCTTGCGCTGGCCGTGCCCTTTGAGCCGCTGCCGAGCGCCATGCCGCGTGAGGCATATTTCTCCATCGCCTACCTCGGCGTCGTCTCCACGGCGATTTGCTGGTTTTTGCAGGCGTGGGGCATGAAGTACACCCCTTCTGCCACCGCCACCGTCTTGATGACGCTTGAATCCGTTTTCGGTGTCATTTTCGCCGCCATCTTTGCCCACGAGTCGGTCTCCTCCGCCGCATTCATCGGCTTTGCACTGATTTTGGTGTCGGAGCTGCTCAACGAGCTCGGCGCGGGGCTGTTCAAGGGAAAAAGACAGAACGCGTTATAATTGCTGCGCGGAAAGAATACGCCAAGGGCAAAGGCAGACCGCGCCGCAAGTCGCGGACGTTTCCCTTGGCTCCCCTTGCGCACCAAGGGGAGCCGGCAGCGGCTTGCCGCTGACTGAGGGGATCGCCGCGTTGCCGTCGGCAACGCGCCGCGCCGCAAGTCGCGGATGTTTCCCTTGGCTCCCCTTGCGCACCAAGGGGAGCCGGCAGCGGCTTGCCGCTGA
>CAZXVA010000047.1:0-2214 GCA_964644305.1 uncultured Oscillospiraceae bacterium | reverse complement strand
CTGAGGGGATCGCCGCGTTGCCGTCGGCAACGCGCCGCGCCGCAAGGTGCGGAAAAAGCGCACATCAGTGTATACACAACAAGGAGGGCTTTGCATGAAAATCTCGCTGAAAAAACCGAATATTTCGCGGCAGAGCCTTGTTTTTGCGCTGTTTTTCGCCGCCTCGGCGGCGTTCATGCTTTGGAAGCTGCCCTACGGCCTCGGCGGCAGCGATGAGGCGTTTTACCTCACCGTGCCCTACCGTCTCTATCTCGGCGACCGTCTCTTTTTCGATGAGTGGCATCTTTCTCAGCTCGCCTCGTTTTTCACCCTGCCCTTTGTCACGCTGTATGTTGACCTCGCCGGCTCGACCGAGGGCATCATGCTCGCCGCGCGCTTTGTTTACGCCGCGCTTCACGCGCTTTGCGCGCTCATCATCTACCTGCGGCTGAAAAACCTCGGCGCGCTCTCCGTCGCGGCGAGCATACTTTTCATGCTCTTCACCCCGTTTGACATGATGTGCTACAGCTACAACACCATCGCCGTCGACGCGCTCGCCCTCGCCGGGGTGTTCGCCGGGACTGCGCGGCGCAATGCGCGCGCAGACCTTGTCCTCGCCGGGGCATTTTTTGCCGCCGCCGTGGTGTGCTGCCCGTATCTCGTGTCGGCTTACGCCGTTTATGCCCTCGCTGTCCTCGTCGCCGCGCGTATACGCGCGCGCCGGGAGTATGACAACGCCGTGCTCACTTGGCGCGCGTTCGGCCTTGTCACCTGCGGCGCGGCGATAATGGCGGCGTTTTTCGCGGTGTTTTTCTTCTCCCACTGCTCGATAAATGAGCTTCTCGCCGCCCTGCCGGGGCTGTTCACCGACCCTGAGCACCCGAAGTATTCCCTGTGGTTCATGATAAAGCACTATGCCTATTGCCTCTTGACGGCACATCGGTGGATTGTCGTCCCCCTGGGGCTTTACGGCGTGTCGCTTGCCGCACTCATTGCGGACAAGTCCCGCCGCGCCCATGCGCATGCTCACCTTGCGTTTGCCGCAGTCTGCGCGCTTTTGTGCTATGCGCTTTTTTCAAAGGCGCTCATTTCGGATTATTATAACGCCGTCATGCTCCCGCTTGCCATGCCCGGCTTCACGGCGTACCTGCTGCTTGAGAATAAGCCCCGCGCGCTTTTCACCGCGTCCTTCGCCCTCGGCGTTTATTATTCCGCCTGTGTCTGCGCCACGTCCAACATGGGCTTTGACGTTTTGAGCATGGCCTTTGCCGTGGTTGATGTCGCGTCGTGCGCCTTTCTCGCGCTCTTGCTCAAAGAGTGTGCCGATATGCCGAAAAACCGCGCGCGCACTCTGCGCGCCGCCGTTATCGCGCCGCTTGTGTGCATGGCCGCGCTCATCGTCACCGTCAAGGCCGTCCACTGCTTTTGGGACGCGCCGCCCAAATATCTCGACCATGAGCTTGACCGCGGCCCTGCCCGCGGCATAATCACGTCCGAGCGCCTCGGCACGGACTATGAGCGCGTTTATGACGACATGCAGTCCTACGCCGCCCGCACCCCCGGCAAGCTTTTGATTTATGCGCCCCAAACCTGGTGCACCCTCGCCCTGCCGACGGGGTATGAGTGCGCGTCGTTCTCCGCGTGGCTTTCCGGGCAGGATGAGCGCACCGAGGCGCGCCTTGCGCTTTATTATGACCTCAACCCCGCCAAATTCCCCGATTATGTTTATATCCTCAAGGACAATGCCTTTGCCCAGCCGGGGCTTGACGGCGCGCGGATTTATCGTGATGCCGAGGAAAACGGCTTCACCGTTGAAGAAAACGATGTTTCGTGGAAGCTCACACGGGAAAATATTCATCAATAGTCTTTGATTTTCAGCGCATTATATGGTAATATAAATCGTTAACGATAAATATAAGAGAATTCAAAGGAATTTCATTATGGCAGATGCGAGAAAAGAGATCGAAAGGCGCAGAACCTTTGCGATAATATCCCACCCCGACGCAGGCAAAACCACGCTCACAGAAAAGCTTTTGCTTTACGGCGGGGCGATTCAGATGGCCGGTTCCGTCAAAGGCAAGGCCACCGCGCGCCATGCAGTGTCCGACTGGATGGAGCTTGAAAAGCAGCGCGGCATATCCATCACGTCCTCGGTCATGCAGTTTGAGTATGAGGGCTATTGCATCAACATCCTCGACACCCCCGGCCACCAGGACTTCTCCGAGGACACCTACC
>CAZXVA010000046.1:0-15245 GCA_964644305.1 uncultured Oscillospiraceae bacterium | reverse complement strand
CGTCCACGCCGGTGCTGAGCATTTCGCCGCCCTTGGTGAAGCACCACCACTCCTGCGCCGCCGCGTCTGCGGTTTCGCCGTCAACGGTGGTCACGAAAAGACCGTAGTCACTCTCGTCGCCCGCGATGAGCCCGTCTTCCTGTTCAAGCGCGCCGCGCAGGTTTTCGCTTCCTGTGAAAATGGCGATGTCCTTGGTCGTGCCGTCGCCGTGGATAATCTCAACGGCAATGTGCTTGTCGCCGGTCACGCCCTCGGGCATGTACGCATTGTAAAGCGCGAGCGCGCCCACAACAAGCGCGGCCAAAACCACCAGCGCAATTATGATTTTGCTTGTCTTTTTCATTATTTGCCCTCTCCTATATAACTGTTACTGTTCGTCAATTGTCCGCCAATGCGTTTTCTTGCAGCAGCTCAAATACATCGCGTAAATGCACAGGCACAGCGCCGTGAGCGACACCGCCATGCAGATATAGCACCCGATGTACCGGTCGCCGTGGCGCTGGACATAGTATTCGCTCATGCCCGCCCCGACGACGGACAGGAAAAAGCCGACCCACAGCCCCCAGTGCAGCCCCCGCCGCCCGTTCACGCGGATGGACACGCGGCTGTAATGGATGATGAGCAGCAGCAGGCAAATCGCCGAGACTATCTGCACGATGCTGACAAAGCCGTTGAAGTGCATGAAGCTGGAGTCATAGCGAGTGCTGTCGAGAATGAATTCAATGGCCGAGAACAGCAGCAAAAACATTCTCGCCGTGTGCCCGTCGCTTGACTCGCCCCCGCGCATCGGGAGACTGCGGCGGTTGAAATAAAACCGCATCAGCACGAAAACGAGAATCACCATCGCGATAAACTCAATGAAAAACGTGGCAAAGCGGTAATCCGCCGCGCCGTTGATGTATATGGGCGAGGCGAGCGGCAAATGCCGGAGCGCCTCGGCTTTCACGGCGATTTTCGCGCGGCAGGAGTTGTTGAACACGGCGGACAGGCGTATAAACGCCACGGCCAGCGCCGCGCCGGGCGCCACAGCGTCGAGCATACGGGGCACGTTGTTCGTAAAGCCCAGCTTGCCCACGATGAGCGCGGCCAAAAACGTCCCCAGCAGTGCCCCCGGCAGGCAGTAGCCCCCGGCGGAATAATCCGTCAGCGCGCCGAAAAGCCCCGCGTATTGCTCGGCGTGGCAGTACCAGTGGATAAGCCGGCACAGCGGCACGGACAGCACAATCGCAATCGGGAACAGCACCCACAGCGCCCGCCCCGTCCCGACGTAGGACGTATACAGCGAATAGCTCAGCGCAAATGCCGCCGCGATGCCCAGCGCGATGACGAGCGCGCTCCAATAAAGCGTCACGCCGCCGGTGTATATCGCAATTCCGTTCATCCTGCCGCCTCCTTTTCGGGTATTGCCGAGGCAAAGTAAATAATATCGCTCACGGTGCGCTCGGCGTCAAAGTCGACGTGGTTGACGGGCGTCTGGCGGAAAACAATTTCCGAGGTCTGCCCGCCGTCGAGGTTAAAGGCCTTGACGCAGCCCTTTGCCGCCATGAAGCGCGCAAATTCGTTCACGTTTGCCCTTGGGCGCATGTCCGTGTGGTTGACGGTCATCAAAAGATAGTGCAGCTCGTCCGTCATGCCGATTCCCGCGCGGGAGTATTCCATGTCAATCTCGCCGATGGGATAGGCGGGGCAATACTGCGCCTCGCCGTTTTCCACAAGCACCGGCCCGAACGAGAGCGAGAAGAGCACGTCATTTTCCGCGATGTATTGATTCACCGCGTCGTCCCCCACAAGCTCGCCCGCGCGCACAAACAGCATGTCGCCCGTCGAGGTTATAAAGCAGGTGTCGAGCTTGCCGGGGTTGTTGCGGTAAAGCTGGCGCTGATACACGGTCAGGCCGGTTTGACGATAGGCATAATAGTCCGCGTTCATTGCCACAACGGCGTTTGCCGCGGCGGAGAGTTCGCTGGCGTATAGCTGCACGGATGAGCCGTAGGTGTCCTCCGTCAGCTTGCGCCTGAACTGCGAGCCGTCGGCAATCTTCACCTCGGATATCGTGGCGCAGCGCTCTTCGATAATCTCTTTCCAAACTATCACGAGTATGGTCGCGTCGCGGTAATAATAAAACTCCGTGCCGGGGTAGAAGGGCAAATCCGGCTGCCACACGGTTTCCTGTCCGTCGAGAAGCTCCTCCGCGGCGGCGATGACGCCCTCGATGACCGCGATGTCCGTCGTCACGCCGAAGGCGGCCTCATTGGGCTTGGGCGCGACGGTGTCCGTCTCGGCGATTTTGTAAATCTTTTTTATGTACGTCAAATCACCGAGCGCGTCGCTGGCGGCGTTGTTGATGTAAACGTCCAGCTTGCTTGTCAGATTCATGTTGTTTTGCTGCTTGGCGGCGGTCGTCGTGCCGGAATCGGGGTGCACGTTCACGCCCACCCAGCAAAATGCCAACAGCGTCAACACGCCGAAAAGCACCGCCGCGGCGGTTTTCAGCGGGCTTTGGGCGCGCTCGCGCTCGTCGTGCACGCGCTTTTGCTCGCGCCGTGCGTCGCGGTCAAGCTGGCGCAGGGCGGATTTTTGCTCGTCGAGGCGCATGCGGCTCTCCTCGGCCTTTTTCTGTATGGCCTCGGCGCGCTTTTTCTCGCTGTCGGTGAAATAGCGGTCGGGGTCAAAGCCCTGCGGGGACTTGCCGCGCTTTTGGCTTATGGTGGGCTTTGCCCACGCCTCCGGCGGCTTGTAGCTTTTCCCGCTCGGCCGAAACTCCGGCGTGAAGCTCTCCCCGGGCGCGCTGGCGGCCTTGCCGGGCGTCGGGGCGGGCGCGGGCTTGGCCGCGCTCGGCTTGGGCGTATTGGGCTTTTTCGCCTCGGCGCGCTTTTGCCGCGCGTTCAAAAGGTCTTCAAGCTGGGACACGTCCACATAGTATTCCGCGCCCTCGTCATCATTGACCGGCGCGCTCTCCTCCGCGCTTTCGCGGGCGGGGGCGGTGTCCGCTGTGCTTTCTTCGGGCACGGCGGGCGCCTCCGGCTGAGTGGGTGCATAGCCGGAGATAGAGCTTGAATATGACGAAAACTCGGCGAGTATCGCTTCGAGATCGGAATCAAAGTTGTTGTTTGTGCTCATATATTCTCTCCAAAAGGGGGGTCAGTAGGCCACGCCGCCCATCAGGGCGTTGAGCATGTCCTGATTTGTCACGATGAGCCATTCGCCATTGCGGTAGGTCAGCTGCAAATCTATAACCGTCGAGGTGTAATAGCTGCTGGCGTGTGACAGCACCGAGGCGAGCGCGGCGGAATACGCCTCCTCCGTCACAGCGGGCAGATACTTGTCATTCTCGTCGTAAACCTCGCTCGCCGGGCGGCTTTCCACCAACTTTTCGAGGTTGCGCTGAACGCCGTCCTCCACGCTGGCCTCCAGCGATTCGAGGTCGAGATATTTGAATCTCACGCTCTGCGTGGCCGTCAGCTTATCTGTTTTCGCCTCGCCCGTCAGCGCGTATTCATAGCTTTCTTTCAGCGCGTCATAAACCAACGCGGCGTTTTCGGTCTGCGGCGCGGTCTCCAGCCCCAGCCCCGTGTAATCGCTCAAACAGGCGTAAGCCGTTTGATAGTCGCGCGCGATGAGCGCGTCATAAAAGCGCGTCACGGTGTCGGTGGGGTTGCCGTCCACGGCGGAATAAAGCGCCCCCACGGACGAGCCGAGAATGCACACCAGCATCGCCAGCGCCGACAAAACCGACGCCAGCACCGCCCACGGCACATTCAGCTTGCCGCTGCGACCCATGCGCACGGCAAACGCCATTCCCGCGAACATCAGCACCACGATGATGAGCGCCGCCACGACCGAGGCGGTGTTCGGCTTTGCCTCGACGGCCTCTTCATACAGCGTTTGCGCCGTGGCGTGAGCACCGGGCGTGCATGCGAGCGTTACGCCCAGCGCGCCGAGTGCCGATATAAGCTTTCTCAAATGCTTCATTTGTGTTCTCCGAGTCGATAATTATACCAGATACTATATAATACAATTTCCCGGCCGTAAATTCAAGTCCAAGCTTGGTATATTTTCAAATATCCGCCTACACTATTTTTTCCGCAACGAACATCGACGAAAAAACCTCCCAACCGGGGCGGTATGGGCGCTCATAAGGGCGCAGATATATCCCCGCAAGGCCGTATTCCTCCACCAGCGCCAGCCGCGCCCGCCATGAGCGTGCGTCCTCAAACCACACCTCGCGGCGCACTCCGGCCGCGTCGGTATAGTGGAAATACGGCGCGGCGGCGACGCTGTCATAGTGTATCTCGCACCCCATGCTTGCCGCGAGGTTCACCGCCCCGGCGGCGGATATCGGCGCGGCGGCCTCGCCCTGCCGCCACGGCACAGCCCAGCTATACCCGCCGGAGGACAGTCCCATCAGCAGCTTGCCGCGCGGAATTGCCGCCACGGCCGCGTCCAGCGCCGCGCGGATTTTGTCCGCCGGGGACACGGCCTGCGGCGCGCCGAGGCTGTACCCCCAATCGTACATCATCACCGCCACGCGATCCGCCGCCTCGCCGTGCACGGCGTAGTCCTGCCCCGCCGTCAAAAGCGCGTTGCGCCGCCCCTGCTCTGTCGGGGCGAGGGTGCTCATCAAATAGTATCCCGCCGGGTGCAAAAGCTCGCCCGCGCGGCGGATAAACGCGCTGTACGCGCCCCGGTCAAACGGGTGGACATATTGAAAATCAAAATTCACCCCGCGGTACTTTTTCTTGCGCAGGGTGGATAAAATATTCTCAAATGCCCGCGCACGAACCCCTTCGTCCGTGAAAACGGCATGGGCGATGTCGCCGGAATATCCGCCGCCCTCGCCGAGGTTCGACACGGTCAGCAGCGCGGCGGCGTTCGCGCGCTTCGCCGCGCGCGCCATTGCCGCGTCCTCGTGCGGCGTCTCCGGTTCGCCCGACGCCGTGAGGCGCACGCCGGGCGGGGTGTAAAACGTCAGATACGGCGCAGTTTCCGCGCCGCCGGGTGCGTTCGGCGCGAACGCGCCGCCGCACACCTCAATTGCCCGCCTCGGCATATCGCCCTCCCCGGCGATGACAAGCGCCGCGCCCACGGCGAGGCGCGCGGGGTCGGCAAGCTCGTTCGTCTCGGCCAGCCGCGCCGCCGCGATGCCGTAGCGCGCGCCGATCGCGCGCAAAGTTTCGCCCCGGCGCACAATGTGAATTTCCATCCTCAGCACCATCCTTCCCGATTATAATATATGATATGCCGCGCGTTGCGCGCAGACCCCGCCTGTGGTATAATACGGACAAAAAAATGATTTAGGAGGCAGCGAAATGCGCGAAAACAGCATACCCCTGAGAGAAGACGTCCCCGTGGAGGACACTTGGCGTTTGGAGGATATTTTCCCCTCGGACGCGGCGTGGCAGGAGGAATATGAAGCCCTGAAAGCCCTGCCGGAGCGCGCCGTGGAATACTGCGGCCGCCTTTGCGAAAGCGGCGAGACGCTGCTTGCCTTTCTCCGCTTGGAGGATGAGGCGGGAGTCCGCCTCGGCAAGCTCATGGGCTATGCAAGCTGCAAAAGCGACCAGGACACGGCCAACGCCGTTTATCAGGACATGCGCGGCAAGGCCGTCTCCGTGTACGTGGCCTATGCCGGCGCCACCGCCTTTGCCACGCCTGAGCTCATCGCGCTCAATGAGGCGAGCCTCGACGCGTTTTATGCCGCCGTGCCCGAATTGGAGGAGTATCGCCGCAGTATATACACCGTGCGCCGCATGGCCGCGCACATCCTCACCCCGGCCGAGGAGCGCCTTCTCGCCGCCGCCGGAGAGCTTGCCCAAGGGCCGGACAATATCCGCAGTGTGTTCATGAATGCCGACATCACCTTCCCCCCGGTTGCGGACAAAGACGGCGTCGAGCACGAGCTGACGGGCGAAACCCTTGTCCCGCTCATGGAAAGCGCGGACAGAACCCTGCGCGAAAACGCCTTCCGCGCGTTTTATGCGCGCCTCGGCGAGTTCAAGAACACCGTGGCCGCCTCGCTCGACGCGCAGTTCAAGCAGCTTCGCTTCTTCTCCGAGGCGCGCAATTACCCCACCACTCTTTCCGCCGCGCTCGACGGCAACGAAGTGCCCGAAAGCGTGTATGAAAACCTCATCGCCGCCGTGCATGAGAACATGGACAAGATGTACCGTTACGTCGCCCTGCGCAAAAAGCTCCTGGGCGTGGATGAGCTTCACATGTTTGACGTTTACACCCCCATCGTGCCCGACGCGGCGGAAAAGATCAGCTTTCAGGCGGCCAAGGACACCGTGCTCGAAGCCCTCTCTGTCCTCGGCGAGGATTACACCGCCCTTTTGCGCCGTGGCTTTGCCGAGCGCTGGATAGACGTATACGAAAATCGCGGCAAGCGCGGCGGGGCGTACTCCACCGATGCCGCCCGCCCGCATCCTTATGTCCTGCTCAACCACAAAGATACGCTCGAGAGCATGTTCACCCTCGCGCATGAAATGGGTCACGCGCTCCACAGCTGGTACAGCACCGAGAATCAGCCCGTCAGCACCTCGGATTACGTCATTTTTGTCGCCGAGGTGGCCTCCACGTGCAACGAAGTGCTGCTCATGCGCCATCTCCTTGCCAAAACGCAAGACAAGCGCGAGCGGGCGTATCTCATCAACCACTTCCTCGACCAGTTCAAGGGCACGGTTTACCGCCAGACCATGTTCGCCGAGTTTGAGCTTGAAATGGGGCGCATGAGCGAGGCAGGGGAGACCCTGACCGCCGACGCGCTGTGCGAAAAATACCTCGCCCTCAACAAGCTCTATTTCGGCTCGGACATGGTGTCCGATGACGAAATTGCCCTTGAATGGGCGCGCATCCCGCACTTTTTCTATGATTATTACGTTTTCCAGTACGCCACCGGCTTTGCCGCCGCCGTCGCCATCGCAAACCGCATTCTCGCCGAAGGCGCGCCCGCCGTGGCCGATTACAAGCGCTTCCTCTCCTCCGGCTGCTCCACCGACCCCATCTCCCTCTTGAAAATCGCCGGAGTCGACATGAGCACCCCCGCCCCCATAAGCTCCGCCCTTGACCTTTTTGCCGAGCTTATCGACGAGCTGGACGCCCTTGCGGATACCATATAAACAGATATAAAAACCCCAAACGGAGGATAAGCCATGAGTGACAGCACTCGACCCATATACGGCAAGCAGGAGGTCTATGACCTGCTCGCCGCGCGCGGAGTGTGGCACGAGGTCATCGAGCACCGCGCCATGTTCAGCCTTGAAGACGCCGAGGAAATCGCCCTGCCCTATCCCACCTCCGGCACGCGCAATCTCTTTCTTTGCGACAAAAAGCACCGCGAAAAGTTTTATCTCATCTCCGCCCGCGAGGACACCAAGGTCGACCTCAACGCCTTTCGCCGCGACAACGGCCTTGAAAAGCTCACCTTCGCCACCGAGAACGAGCTGCGCGAGCATCTCGGCCTTGACGCCGGGGTCACGCCCCTCGGCCTGCTGAATGACAGCGCGCACCGCGTTGAGTTTTACCTCGATTCGTTTTTCCTCGCCGACCCCGGCATATTCTCGCTCCACCCCAACGCCAACACCGCCACCATGTTCATCAAAACCCAAGACCTTATCGACATTTTGGCCGAGTTCGGCTGCACGGTGCACACTGTGGAGTTGTAATAAGTTAAAAAACAATCTCCGTATGGCCTCGGCCATACGGAGATTGTTTATAAATCGCAGTTATTTGATTTTCAAATACATATAATCGAAGGGAATTTCATCCCGACCCATTTTGAAAAAGCTTTCGTGCGTCCCGAATTTTTGAAAGCCGAACTTTTCATAGAGATGGATTGCCGCGGCGTTGTCACTGCGCACTTGCAGCTCAATCACGTCAAAGGCGTTTTCCTTGGCAAATTCAATCACCCTGCCGAGCAAGCCGCTGCCGATTCCGCAGCCCCAATAATCCTTCACCACGGCGATTCCGAGGTCTCCGCGGTGCTGCATGCGGCGCGGCAAGCGGCTCAAGGATACGTCGCCGACGATTTTGCCATTATCCTTTGCCACGAACATCACTTCATCGCGCGAGCATGCCGCGCGCTCAATCTGCGCCGCCTCTTCCTCGGCCGTGCAGGAAAAACCCTCCGCGCCGAAGGTGAGGTTGTCCGTCTCGCCGCCGATTTGCCTCAGGTATTCCAGCATCGCCTCGGCGTCTTCGCGCGTCGGCTTTTCAATCACGATATTCATGCCGATCCTCCGTGAACTCCGCCCTGTTTATTCCGCCTTGTCGTTGAAAAAGGTGTCGGCATACTGCGCGACGAGGGGCACAATGTCCTTTATCACGATGTTCGTCGTGTTTATGCACAGGTCGTATCCCTCTCTGTCGCCCCAGCGGGCGGAGGAGATGAGGTCGTGGTTGTCGGCTCTGTTTTTGTCGATTTGGCGGATTTTGCGTTCAAGCTCGCGGTCGGTCAAATGCTCGTCGGCGCTGGCGCGGGCGCGGCAACGGGCAAGCTTTGCCTCCATGTCGGCGTAGACGAAAATGCGAAACGGCTTGTATGCCTCCAAAATCGCGTCTGCCCCGCGCCCGACTATCACGCAGTCGCCCTTGTCGGCGAGGCCGCGAATAATCTTGTGCTGCAAGCCCAAAAGCTGTGGCGCGCTGCTGTTGACGAAATAGTTGAGCGAAAGCGTGTGGGAAAAGGTGAGGGGAGTGCTGTAATGGAGGCTGTTGTCGAGTATGTGCTCGACATAGCCCGCGTCCATCTCGGCCTCCTCGGCGATTGCGGAGATTATCTCGCGGTCGTAGTATTCGATGCCGAGCGCGTCGGCAAGCCGCTTGCCGACCTCGCGCCCGCCGCTGCCGAATTCACGGCTGACAGTTACAATGCGCATGGTGTATTCTCCATTTCACGTTAAAATATAGACATATTAAAGCTTTAATCGGCATGCCGCAGTGTGCGGCATGCCGTGATTATTTGCGAGGTTTACGCCTCTAGCGCGATCAGCTTGCCCTGCACGACGAAGCGCGCGTTGTCGTATTCATAGGTGCAGGTGGACAGCGTGATGACGCGGTCGTTTGCCGTCACCTCAACGTCGGAGGTGAAGTCGGACTGACCCTGCATCTTGGCCACCCAGGCCGCGTAATCCTCAGCGGAGTAGAAGTCGCGGGTGTAGGTGTCGGAGTCGTAGTTGCAGATGTAGGCGGAGAATATTTCAATCTTGTAATTGCCCTTGGGCGTGTTGAGGTACATCACGGGGTGCGCCTCGTAATAGCTCTGGTCTTTATAGTTGAGGAGACTGTTGAACATCGAGCCGTCCTTCATGTTGTGCCCGTAGATGACGGTGTTCGTGCCGGAAAACTCCGGGCCGCACTCGCAGTCGACGAACAGCGTGCCGCTGGAGTTATACGTGCCGTCGAGCAGGTGGTGGAGATACTCGTTGTTGTCGCTGCCCTGCGCCACGGGATAGTTTATCACGGTGTCCTTGCTGTAAAGCCAGCCGCAAACGTCTTCATTCTGCGCCAAAAGCTTTTCAAAGTCGACCGTGATGGGGGAGGCGTCCTTGCTCTCGCTTTCCTCGCTTTCGGTCACGGGGGCGTCGATCGCGGCGGGGGCTTCCGTGGTCACTACCTCTTCGCTCATCTTGCTGTAAGAGCGCTGCGCGGTCTTATATTCGTTCAGCGTGGAAAAGAGCTTGTATCCGCTGAAGCAGAACACGCCCAAACACACCACGCACAACACTATCAACAATATTCTAACGGTTTTATTCATGGCATACAGCCTCCTGATTATCCTTTTACGAAGTTTCTTTGCCCACAGGATACATTATACAGCATTCTCCCGAAAAAATAAAGAGGGAATTATGTAAATCTGTTTGCAAATTTTACACACTCCTGCGTGTGCTCATATAGACGCTGCCGCGCGGAATAAGTTCCCGCCCATGGGCGTGTGTTTTCTTGTCTCAGCCCGCCTTTTTGTTGACTTTTTCCCGCCCGTGTATTAGTATTTCAGAAAAAACGCGAAACGGAGCAATGATATGACCGGGAAAAAGAAAAACACCGCCGCGCTTGGCAGTGCGCTTATAATCCTCGCGGGCGTCTTTTGGGGCAGTATGGGGCTTTTCGTGCGCGCCCTGACGGATTACGGCTTTGATTCCATTCAGATTGTCGCCCTGCGCTTGAGTGTGGCGGCGGTTGTGTTCGTCGCGCTCAGCCTCGCACTCGGCCGGGGCAAGTGGCGCATTGCGGCGCGGGATATTCCGCTTTTTCTCGGCCTCGGCCTTGGCAGCATCCTCTTTTTCACCGTCTGCTATTTCACCGCCATTGGCATGATGACCCTCTCCGCCGCCGCGATTTTGCTCTATACCTCGCCGATTTGGGTCATGCTGATGTCCTGCGTTTTCTTCAAAGAGCGCCTCACCGGCAAAAAGCTCATGGCGCTTTTGTGCGCGTTCGGCGGGTGCATGCTCGTCTCCGGCATCAGCGGCGGCGCGATCAGCCTTGCCGGGCTTGCCGTCGGCCTCTGCTCCGGCATCGGCTACGGGCTTTATAGCATCCTCGGCGCAGTTGCGCTGAAAAAATACCCCCCGCTCACCGTCACCGCCGGCACGTTCACCGTCGCCGCCCTCGGTGCGTGGTGCATCTGCGCGCCCGGTGAGCTTGTCGGCATGCTCGCCGCCGCGCCCGATGCCGGCGCGCTTGCGCTGCTCATAGTCGCGGCGGGGCTTATCACGGCGGTCGTCCCATTCGCGGCTTATACCGTCGGCCTCAAATACACCGAGCCCGGCCGCGCCGCCATTTTGGCCACGGTTGAGCCCATGGTCGCCACCCTCCTCGGCGCCGCCGTCTACGGCGAAAAAATAACCCCCACCTCTGCCCTCGGCGTCGCCCTCATCCTCGCCGCAATAGTGCTGCTGAACACGCGCGGGAAAGGAAAGTAATAAAGCAGCCCGCGCCGCACGGCGCGGAATTAACCATGCGCAAAATTAAAACAGGATTGTTGCCTTGCAACAATCCTGTTTCACGCACCCCGGCCTTATCTTTTGGCCGGGATTATTTCTATCCAATATCCGTCGGGGTCTTCGATGAAGTATATGCCCATTTCGGGGTTTTCAAAGCATATACAGCCCATTTCGGCGTGCTTTTCGTGCGCGGCGGCGTAATCCTCGGCCTTGAAGGCGAGGTGAAACTCCTGCTCGCCGAGGTCGTATGGCGTGTCCCGGTCGCGCAGCCATGTCAGCTCCAGCCGGAAATCCGTCACCCCGTCGCCGAGGAAGATTATCTTATACCGCCCGTCGGCGGCGTTTTTCTCGCGCACGGGGGTCAGCCCCAGCGCGTCATTATAAAACTTCAAGCTGCGCTCCATGTCGAACACGTTGAAATTGAAGTGATTGAACGAAAACATGTTTGTCTCTCCTTTTCAAAAAACGCCCTGCATTTTGCAGGGCGTCTGATGTCGTGTGTTGCGCAATCAGCCTTGGGCGGCGAGTGCGGGGGCGGTGTCCTCGCCCTGAGCCTCGCTCGGCTGGCCGACCAGCTCTTCGGGGATGAAGATGCGGTGGTTCTGCTCGGAAAGGCTGACGAAGGTGTTGTTCTCGTCGATGACTATTTCGAGGTTATAGTCATAGCTGCCGTCGTTGAATTTGAGGGTGGTGGCGCTGGTCATGACCCACGTGAGGGCATACTCCGTGCCGTCATAGTTCTCCACGCCCGTGCCGTCGGCCTTGAGAATGAGGGTGTTGGAGGGGTTGCTCTGCTCGGCAAGCTGTCTGCCGACAAAAAGCTGCTCAATGACAGCGGGGTCGCCGCGGACGTACCAAGTGTCGTTTTTGTAGTCATAGGCTTTGAAATCGTCGATGAAAACGATGTCGATGCCGCTTTCTTCCCAAGTGGTGTCCTCGTCATAGAGGTGGTTGTCCTCGGTCATGGCGCAAACGACGCTCTTCACGACCTCGCCGGCTTCAACCTTGACGTAGGCAATGCCGATGGAGGAGTTGTCGGCCGGCTCGAAATAGATGTAATTGTCGCCGCGAATGCCGTTGGCATACCACGCGTCGCCCGTGTGCACGCCGTTGAGCGCCTGGCCGATGTTGATCATGGACGGGTTGAGGTTGGCGGCGGGTTCGAGCTTGGTCACGTCGGCGATGGTTTCGCCCTCGGTCTCGGCCAGCGTGCCCGAGCCGACAGTGCCGGGGTCGGCGGCGGGGGCGTCATTGCCGCAGGCGGCGAAATTGAGCATCATCAGCGCAACAAGCACCGGCAGCAAAACAGAAATCAGTTTTTTCATTTATATGCGCTCCTTTCGGTTTGCGTTCTGTGTATACAGGTATAATAATACCATACTTGCCTTAAATATGGAACTGCTTTTCGCAAATTTACATAATTTTTTTATTTTTTCACGCAGTGACCGCCGATGTACACGCGCTTGACGGCGAAATTCTCGTCGAGGACGAGGAAGTCGGCATACTTGCCCTTGTCGAGCGAGCCGATGGTGTCAAAGCAGCCGATGGCGCGCGCGGGCGCCTCGGTGAGAGCATAAATCGCATCTTCGGGAGCAAGGCCGAAGCTAATCACGTTCAAAAGCTCCTGCGCGAGGTTGGTGGAAGAGCCGGCAATCGTGCCGTCGAGGAGGGTGGCCTTGCCGTTTGTCATCACGATGGGCTGGCCGCCGAGCTCATACTCGCCGTCCGGCATTCCGGCGCAGCGGAGAGAGTCGCTGATGATGACAAGCTTTTTGCCGAACATGCGGTAAACCGCGTTTATCACGGCGGGGTGGATGTGCATGCCGTCGCATATAAGCTCCACCGTCGCCCCGGCGGTCAGCGCCGCACCGACAAGGCCGGGCTTTCTGTGATGCAGCGGCTCCATGCCGTTGAAAAGGTGGGTGGTGTGGCTCGCCCCGGCCTCAAAGCCGGCCATCGCCTGCTCATAATTTGCGGTGCTGTGGCCGAGGGATACGGTGCAGTGCTTGGACGCATGCGCGATGAATTCAAGCGCGCCGTCAATCTCCGGCGCGACGGTGATGAGCCGCACCGCGCCGCCGGAGGCGTCGTTTATCCTGTCGAACATGGCGGCATCGGGTGCGTGGAGATTGTCGGGATTTTGCGCGCCGCGCTTGGCGTAGGATATGAACGGCCCTTCGAGGTGGATGCCCGCGATACGCGCGCCGTTTTCGCCGCGCTTGAAATCGCGCACGCAGTTTGCCGCGCGGATAAGCTCCGGCTCTTTGAGGGTCATGGTCGTCGGGCAAAAGCTGGTCACGCCGTTTTGGGCGTAATAGGCGCTGAGCACCTGCAGGCCGTCGGCGTCGCCGTCGCTTGCGTCCGCACCCATTGCGCCGTGGGAGTGGACATCGACAAAGCCGGGCACGATGTATCCGCCGCCCAGATCCTCCCCGCCGTAGCCGTCAAAGCCGCGTATGACCTCGTCGAATTCAAGGCCGCCCGTGACGAATTCGCCGTTCAGATAAATTTTCGCGTTGCAAAGCTTCATTTCATTTTCCCCCTGTGATTTTAATTAAAAATGTATTTTTCAATCCCCGCTGCGACGCCCGCTTCGTCATTGGACAGCGTCATCACGTCGGCGGCGCGCTTGGTGGAGTCGAGCGCGTTTGCCATTGCTATGCCCAGCCCCGCCACGCGCAGCATGTCGTCGTCATTCGAGCTGTCGCCGAAGGCGGCGCACTGCGCCGTGTCTATGCCCAGCGCGCGGCACAGCGCGGCAAGGCCGTTGCCCTTTCCGGCGGCGCGGCTGTTGACCTCAATGTTATTTGAGACGGAAGTTGAGAACAAAAGTTCCGGGAAAAGGCGCGGCAGACGCGAAAGCTCGCGCGCCCTCAGCTCCATGTCGGCAAAGTATACCTGAAGCTTCTGCACGCTCTCGCCCTTTTCGGCGAGGTATTCTTTCAGCTCCGGCACGGGTGTGCGCAGCATTTTCACAAGGCGCAGTATGCCGGGGTCGAAAACATAGCTTTCGGCGTTGTCGTACATTGCTTGCGTGATGAAGCCGAAATTGTCCTGATAGCAGTCATACATCACCGGCTGCTTGTCCATCTCGCGGTAGAATTCAAGCGCCGTTTCCGGCGGGATGTTCGCCTCGTGAATCACCCTGTCCTCGCGCGCATCGTAAACATACGCGCCGTTTATGCATATATAATAGCGCATGAACGGCAGCGAGCGCAGCTCTTCCGGTATGCCGTCGTATATCCGCCCCGTCGCGGGCACGGGCATTATCCCGCGCTCAGCCGCGGCGGCGAGCGCCTCAAGGTTTTTCGGCGGGATGCGCTTTGCCCCGTCGAGAAACGTCCCGTCCAAATCGAATGCAATCACTTTGCAATCCAACACTGCGTCCTCCGAACCACACAATTATACATATATGATTATGCCGCAAAAATCTCTCTTTGGCAAGAGCATTTTTGCAGTTGCGCAAACTCTCGGGCGAGTGTATAATGAAATCACAAAAAGAAACCACAGAAAAACAAGGAGGCTGACGCAATGACGCTTCAGGAAAAAGCAGCCCACCTTCGGCTGGACATCATCAACATGCTCTATGAGGCCAAGTCCGGACACCCCGGCGGCTCACTTTCGTGCTTGGACACGCTCATCGCGCTTTATTATAACGTGATGAACGTCCGCCCGGACGCGCCGCACTGGGAGGAGAGAGACCGCTTTGTCCTCAGCAAGGGGCATTGCGCCCCCGCGCTTTACGCGGTGCTGGCGGACAAGGGATATTTCGACAAGGCGGAGCTTATGACCCTCCGCAAGCTCGAAAGTCACCTCCAAGGCCACCCCGACATGCGCAAGACCCCCGGCGTGGACGCCAACACCGGCTCGCTCGGTCAGGGCATCGCCATCGCCATGGGCATGGCGCTCGCGGCAAAGCACGCCAAAAAGGATTATCATGTCTACACCCTCGTCGGCGACGGCGAGTGCCAAGAGGGCTTGGTGTGGGAAGCCGCCATGGCCGCCGCGCACTATAAGCTCGACAATTTCACCGTCATTCTCGACCATAACGGACTTCAGATTGACGGCAAGAATGACGACGTCATGTCCCTCGGCGATGTCTGCGCCAAGTTCAAGGCCTTCGGCTTTGACGTCATCACCGTCGACGGCCACGATATCGACGCCGTCACCGCCGCGCTCAAGGCCGCGCATACCCCCGGCTGCCCGAAGTTCGTCTGCTGCGAGACCGTCAAGGGCAAGGGCGTGTCCTTCATGGAGAACAACGCCTCTTGGCACGGCTCAACGATAAAAACCGCCGACTAT